>DAOVEQ010000074.1 GCA_030668905.1 Thermococci archaeon | reverse complement strand
AAATATCTTAAAGATGGAAATTTCAATGTTTCCGCTGATAAAATTAAAAGAGAAGCTTATTTTATACCTGAGACAAAGAGAGCTGATGATCTTCTCAGGGAAATGCAGAAAAAAAGGGTGCACATGGCTATAGTAGTAGGCGAGTATGGAGCCGTTATAGGTTTGGTGACATTGGAAGACCTCATAGAGGAGATAGTTGGAGAGATATTCGATGAGTATGATGTGGCAAAGGATGAGATAATATACCTGGATAAGAATACGGCTATAGTTGACGCAAGGCTTCCCATAGATGAACTTAACGAAAAAATGAGTTTGCAGCTTCCAAGTGATCCGTTTGACACATTGGCAGGTTTCATGATGGAGTATCTTGATAAAGTGCCTGAAGAGGGAGAAGAGGTCGAGTATGGGGGCAATAAATTCATTATAGAAAAAATGGATGAAAAAAAGATCTCAAAGGTCAGAATTATTAAATCCAGTAAGTGAGTTTTTTCTGGGTAAAATTTTCCCTGAGAAGATCCGAATTTTCTACCCAGAAGTTTATAGGTATCTCAAGTCTTTCTGCAACTCTTAAAAGAGCTTCTTCGAGGGTATCGAATTTTAGAGGTTTACTCTTCATAGCGTTTCTAACATTCTCTCGAACGTGCCACACGCCAACGGGCATTATGTATCCCGGATGTGCTTCTCTCAATACTATAACTGTAGCCTGTCTTTTCTCTTTTTCCAATAATTCTAAAACAGCTAATCTTGCGGAGTAATAGCATCCTCCTATCTTCGCATATGTAGTTCTCCCTTTATACGTCTCTGAATCAGAATAAAGAACGAAGCTCGTGGGGCTCTGATTCCACAATGTTCCGGGATACCATGTCTCCATTGATTCATAGCTCCATGCCTGCGGGATCATAAGGATCTCAAATCTATTGTCAAGAAATACAGATTCATAGACGCGATACTCATTAATTACAGGGAATCTCTTTACTTTTTCCATTAGATCCTTACTTAGCATGTCGTCGACAGCCGTGATGCTCCATCTCGTGGGCACGAGCTTTCTATTTTTCTCGATCCCGAAAGAACCTGTACTGAAAGCTTTCTGGATAGAAGAAACGGGAACATTCCTCTTGTACAAAAAATTTACAGCTTCTTTCGCTTTTAAATCTATATCATAATAGCATTTCTCCATTTTCCTGTCCCAGTAACTATTGTCTATGGAGAGATCTTTTAAAGGTGCTGAAGCACCAAAAGGCTGTACTTCATCACTCATTATCACAGATCTTTTAGGCTTCTTTGAGAGAGTCATCTCAGAGTCGACAGGTTTTTTTGAGAGCGCTATTTCTCTTGTAAGTTCTATCATCTTGTTCCTGTCTCTTATGTTTGTCTTGTACATTCCTCTTACAAGCTTTATCCTGAAATCTGCAATCTCCTCTATACTCTTTCCGAACCATCTTTCAGGTGCGTCTATTATGGACGTATCTCCCACTTCTGGAGGTATCATTGGTCCTATATAGACATTAGGATACCCAATTCTCCCTATAAAGACACTTGGGGGGGAACTTCCATCTAATTCTGTTTTATCTAATAATTTATATTTAGAATGAAAGTTTAACTTGATAAGAATGGGACATTTTGATCTTCCGCATAACATTTTCGATCCTTTACACAAAACGCAGATATTCTTTTCCAGTTTTGCATTTTTTCCGATCATTCCATCCTTTCTTGCTATGTCCACAACCTTTTTAGCAAACTTCATCAAAAATAATTCTCTTGAAAGGATAAAAATTTATCCATAGAAACATTTATATTGTATCGTATCGGATACTATTGTAACGGTGATAACATGAAGGTTATAACATCGAGAATCCCAGAAAAATATATTAAAGACCTTGAAAAAATTCAGGAAGAAGAAAAAGTTGACAGGGCTGAGGCTGTGCGCAGACTACTCACCAAGGCTATCTCTGAATGGAAAAAAGAAAGAGCATTGGTGCTTTTGAAGGATCATAAAATCACTATACGTAAGGCTGCTTCTATGGCAGATGTTACCTATGTGGAAATGTTGGAATTGGCAAAAAAGCTTGACATTGGATATGATCTGGAAGAAGTAGAGAGAGACCTGGAGAGATTTTGATGCTTGTTATCGATTCCTGTGTACTTATACATCTATCCAGAATAGGAAAGCTTGATCTACTCAGAAAAGCAGATGAATGTTGTACAACTGATAATGTCTATAGAGAAACAGTGATTGAAGGACAAAGTGGAAAAGCTAAGATAGCTGAAGCTTTTGATAGATGGCTTGTCAAGAAAAATGTGGATACAGACATTGCTTCTCAGATAGCAAAAAAAGAGGGAATTGAAGTAGCAGATGCTACACTGATTCTCCTAGCCGAACAGAGTAATGGCATTCTCCTCACAAATGATAAGGCTTTGATAAATCTGGCAAGATCGAGAAATATAGAATATTTATGGTTAACATCTCTTCTGTTTAAACTCTGCAAAGAGAGAAAAATCTCAAAAAAAGAAGCCTTGAAAATTCTTTATGAACTTGTGCAGTCTGGATTAAGTATAGAGGCAAGAATTTATGCCCTTCTGGAGAGGAAGCTCAAGGAAGGGTGATTAGAAACCTAACTCTTTGCCCAGTCCCACGATGCCCATGCTTCTCTTCCGTTTGTCTTCAGTATTTTTGAACACTCTGTACAGAAAAACTGTGTTTTATCGTCAATATCGTATTCATTCAAAGAAATATTCATGACGCAATCTTTATTTTTGCAGTGTTTGAGCCCAAATGTATGTCCTAATTCATGAACAGATTCTTTTACAGTTCTTTCAAGAAGTTTTGTATTTGTGGCTTTATTTCTAAGTCTGAATATTGATACGAGAGCTATGGAATCATTAGCCTGTCCATAAAGCTCTATATACGGAGGGTCATATATGTCCACATCTGTTACTACGAGCACATTTCCTATTTCTTCAGTCAAGACTTTCTCGGCTTTATTTTTCATTTCCATTCCGAGATCAAAAAAGGGTTGAGTGAGATGTTTGCCGACCATCTCATTGTATGCGAGTTTTGGGATATTCAACGTTTTTTTAGGTATCATCTGGCAGGAGATGTCAATATCAGATTTTTTAAAAGATTTTTCTATTTCCTTCATCATTTTTTCCATGAATTTTATTCTATTTCCAACTTTTCCTGTGGGAACAATTCCAATAATCATATGAACACCTATTTTACTACGAGAACAGAACATCTTGCGAATCGTACTACTTCCTGAGCCGTACTCCCCAAGAGAATTCTTCTGACACCAGTCTCTCCTCTCGATCCGAGGACTATTAGATCTACTTTCTTATCCATGGCCAAAAAAACGATCTCGTCAGGAGGTTCGCCCGCTTTTATGAACGTTTCTACTCTCATCCCCTGAGCTTCTGCATACTCCTCTGCATCGCTTATTATCTCCCCTGCCTGTGCAGTGGTGTGAGGATTTTCTTTTTTTATAACATTTACCACGTAAATCTCAAAGTTTGTGAGTTTAGCCAGATCTATAGCTTTACTAAGAGCCTTTTTTGCCAGGTCTGAACTGTCCATTGCTACGAGTATCCTTTTGTACATTAGATCACTGATATAACTCTGCATCAAGCCTTTTAAAAATTTCTCTCTTGAGAGGTTCTATATCTCTATTTTTTGCAGATATTTTTATAGGTATATCCGCGATATATTTGAGATCTGACTTGTTTTGAGAGACTATCATAGGTATTTCCATACTCTTCACGTCTTCCAGTAAATTGAGCTGCTCCTCAAGTGAGTATCCACATGTTTCCGAGGGATCTAAAACAAACACGATAAGATATGCTAAATGTCGCAAGGACAAAATGGCTTTTAGTTCCATCTCATTCCTATCCTCGAATTTTCTATCTAATAATCCTGGAGTGTCTATGACCTGGATCTCATTATGTCTGTACTCAAAATATCCGATATTAATTCCTTTAGTTGTGAAAGGATAGCTCTGCACTTCTGGTTCGGCACCTGTAAGGTCATGTAAAACTGTAGACTTTCCAACGTTGGGCATTCCTGCGATGACAATAGTATAACAAGATTTCACTTCAGGAAGCTGTTTTAATTTCTCTCTTGCAGAGTTGAGAAACTCCATGTTATCTTCAATTCTCTTCAGAACTGAGATGTATCTGCCGTATGCTTCTTTTCTGAGTTTTCCCAGTCTATCTATATCTCTCGTTCTCTTCATTTTTCTTATAGTTTCATTCTTTATTCTCTGTATCGTTTTCATTCCCCAGCTTAGAGCACCTATATTGTGCTTCAGTTCGTCTAAACTTACTGTAATATCTATTAGCTCTCTGTAAAAAGGCTCGAGATGTTCAAAAGTAGGATATCGCTTGACGACTTTCTCCAGCATCGAATTTATTATCTGCGATGCAACTTCGACTCTTGCCATCTCCTTATCTCTTATCTTAATTTCAAAGGGGATTTTTTTCTCGCGAAATTTAATCCTGGAAGCTCTTTTGAAAGCCTTTTCTATTATAAGGTCTTTGTTGATAATCGGAATATCCTTGAACATTAAAGAAGATTCTATACTCAGAACATAAAAAGGTTGGTTGGGTGGAGGTTGTGATTTTATCTAAAAACAAAAAGTTTTATTCTCTCGAGTTCTAATATATTAAATGATTTCAAGAACACAACCAAAAAAGATAATCGAAGAATTATTGAAAGAGGTAAATTTTGGATGTCCCTTTCCTGAATGCGGATCACCATTTTTAACAATACATCATTTTGATCCAAAATGGTCTGAAAAACAGCATCATGATCCAGATGGAATGATCGCACTTTGTCCAGAACATCATAATATGGCAGATATCGGGATATATACCAAAGAGCAGTTACGTTACTTTAAGAAAAATCCGTATATACAAGATAAAATAAAAGTTAAATGGCCATGGGATCCAGAAAAAATTGTTTTCAGAATGGGAGGATCTATCCTTTTCGGCACTAGACCTGCTTTGACATTGGAATCAAATAAAATTTTAGAAGTAAAGAAAAAATTTATACCTTCTTTAAATCGGGCGATATTTTCCTTCGATATGAATATACTAGATAAAAAAGGAAAATTTATGGCAAAAATGGTAGATAACTACTTATCGGTTCCGATACACAACCTGAAACTTTTAAGATTCTCAACTAAAGGCCACGCCTTTAAAGTTGAGCATGAAGATGGGAGCTATTTGAATTTAAAGTTTAAAAGAAATTCATTAGAGGAATTTAGAAAATTATTAAAATGTAATTTTGAGGATAACCTAGTTTTTGGGATAATAGAAATAGCTAAAAAAATCTCCATGGATAGTGATAATAAAATTCCTATAGTTACAATTTTAGGCCATTTCTCAAATCCCAACATCGATATTCATATTCTTGAAAACAAAATAAATTTCATTTGCTATTTTTACAATAACGAAGAAGTCAATCTTCCACCAAAAGTTTTTCTTCCAAGTGGATCACTAAGAATTACATTGGGTAAAAAGGATATATTGAAGTTTGGTTAATGAAAAAGGAGCGTTTTTTGATAGGTACAAAAAGAAAAATACCCTAGATGTTAGCTCCTCTTTCGCTTTGATTCCGGTTTATGAGAACTTTCTATTTTTTATTTATTTTTTAAGAAGGCGATTTTTATAATCTGAAAT
>DAOVEQ010000169.1 GCA_030668905.1 Thermococci archaeon | reverse complement strand
AATATCCTCTATTTTTCTCCTCGTGATTTAAACGTTTTTTATTCCATAGAAGACATAATAGAAAATAGATATAACAGAGTAAGTCTGAATAAAATACTGGATAAAGCTATATGCAAAGATAAAGCTGAAAAAATAACACTTGTTACAGAGAACGATAGAAAAACTTTCGATCTCCATGAAATAAAAAATATAGATCCCGAAATAATTTATGAGGACGGTTTTAATATTCCTTCATTAAATTTAGAGAATATAATAGCAATAAAAATAGAATAAACTCACCATCCAATTTTATATTCAAAATTAAAATCTTTTAAAATATCTGAAATCCTTTTCTTTAACAAGATTGGGTATTCCTCTGAGTTTTTAATTTTTTGGTACTCTATAACAGTTTTATGGTCCAGAAACTCTTTTATTCTCTTCCAGACATTTGGATACAAGTTCATCTTATCTATGTACACATATTTCACGTTCTTCTCTTCAAATTTTGTAAAAGCTTCTCTAATCTTTTCTTCAGAGTCTGAAAATAGGGGAAGTATGGGCCCAAAAAATATGTACTTATTTTCTATATTTTCCAGAGCATTAAACCTTTTCTCGATGGGAGAAGCTTTCGGCTCAAAAATTTTTCTTATATTCTCATCTATAGTAGTGAAAGTAAAACCTACTTCACTGTTCATTTCATCTATCAAATCTAAATCCCTGAGAATAAGATCCGATTTTGTTAAAAAAGTAACAGGAAAATCGTATTTTGACAACACATTTAAACATTTTCTGGTAATTTCATATTTTCTTTCCAATGGCTGATACGCATCTGTCACTGAAGATATGAGGATACTCCCCCTCTGAAATTTTTTTATTTCCTTTGACAGAATTGTCGGTGCATTTATTTTTATGTCAACAAACTCTCCCCATCTTTCTTCATGATTCGTAAATCTTCTCATGAAAATGGCATAGCAGTAAATACATCCATGTCCGCATCCTGTGTACGGATTTAAAGCATAATCTACCCCATATATCCCCGATTTTGACAAAACAGATTTACAGTATATTTCCTTTATCTTCACTTTTAAAAGTAAAATATTGAGTGTTATAAAGTTTTGGTTTTTAACAAATGAGACAAAGTTTAAAAATAATAGAGGTATATTCTTAGACTACAAGAAATGAATTCAAATACCCTATGACAAAAACAGAATGAAGGAGGAAAATATGAAACCCATAGATTTTGAGGATCTCTATAGAGATGGTCGATATTATGATTGTCAGACTAAAGATTTTGTAGAGAATATCCCTTTTTACTTGCAGCAAATTGAGACGTATGGTGAGCCAGTTCTCGAGTTGGCGTGCGGGACGGGAAGAATTACAATCCCCGTGGCTGAGAAAGGTATCGAGATCACTGGATTGGATATGTTAGAATCCATGCTTTCTCATGCTAAAAGAAAGGCAGCAGAAAAAGGAGTCGATATTGAGTGGATCAAGGCAGATTGCCGAAACTTTAAACTGAATAAAAAATTTAATCTTATCTTTTTCCCTTTCAATTCTTTTCTGCATCTCCACGATCTAGAAAGTTATGAGGCCTGTTTTTCCTGTGTAAAAGAGCATCTAACAGATGAAGGCAGATTTATAATCGATATATTCAATCCAAATCTAGATATACTTAGAAGAAACTCTTCCAAGAAGTTTCCAGTTTCCGAATATGAAGATCCAGATGGGAAAGGAACTGTGAAGATCACTGAGCAAACTTCTTACGATACTTCCACTCAATTAATGCGCATAAAATGGCATTATAAAATAGATAATCAGGAGTTTGTAAAGGAATGGAAAAATAGAATCTTGTTTCCAAAAGAGATTGATACTTTACTCATTTATAATGGATTCAGAATTGAAACTAAATTTGGGAACTACGATGAAACTCCTTTCGATTCAGCGTCACAAAAACAGCTTATAGTTTGTCATTCAAAATAACAATATCTCTGCGATTCGCTCCGCTTACTAAAAAATCATCAGATCAAATAAAAAAATACTTAAAGATAGAATGTTAAATAGCAAAAAATAAGAAAATAGTGTAAATCATGACTTATTACAAAAAGTTAGTCGGTGAAAAAGAGTACTGGGATAAAGGATATGGTCAGGATGCAACGAAATTGTTGCTCGACTACGGGTTTAATCTGCTCAATCTGAATAGTATCATGCCCGGTACATTTTCTTTTGACGAACGAGCAATAACTGTGTGGCTGAAAATATGGAAACTTCTTTTTCTCAAAGAGTAAAAGAGATCATAAAAAAGATACCACCGGGCAAAGTTGCTACTTACGGCCAGATCGCGGCGTATGCAGGTAATCCCCGCGCTACGCGTCAGGTGGTATGGATATTACACTCTTCTTCTCGAAAAGACAACTTACCGTGGCACAGGGTCGTTAACAGTAAGGGACGTATATCTTTAAAACCAAACTACGGCTATGAAACTCAGAAAGAACTGCTGGAGAAAGAAGGTATAACGTTTGATAAAGATGACAATATTGATTTTGACCGTTATCTCTGGCGTCCAGATTAGGTGAAGAAAAATGGA
>DAOVEQ010000128.1 GCA_030668905.1 Thermococci archaeon | reverse complement strand
GGGTTTTCAAGATCAGTTTTCAGTTTGAAATCGTTCTGTTTTTGAATCTCATCCGCTATCTTTTTTTCAAGTTCTTTATTTCCTTTTTTTTCTCCAAGATTTTGTACCCTTACCGCAAACGTTCCATCAAGAATAATCTCTTTGTCCATATACTCCAGAACTTTATGGCACAACCCGAGCCTTTTAAAAACTTTGAAATCTATATCCGTCTCAATTATAAGTATCTGATCTTTGACTTCAATGATCTTATATCCTTTATCAAAAGCCTTTAGAAGATAGATAACTTCTTTTCTTGATAGATCAACATTTTCTCCGGAAAGATAAAAGATTAATTTCATTTTACTACCTTGGCCACGAACATTCCGTGAGTATCGTGTATGTGCGGCAAAAACCTCTTACACTTCTTTACTTCACTGTCTAATCTTTTTCCAAAAGGTTTTTGAAATCCGTCCACGAGTTTTTTTCCATTGATCTTTGTATTTATCTCTTCCAGAGATATATCAAAATTTTTCAGAGCCCAGTCTATCACATGCTCATTCTCTTCGGGTTCCAGGCTGCACGTACAGTAAATTAACTCTCCATCTTTTTTTAACGATCTAATCCCGGCTTCAAGAAGTTTTTTTTGCAGATTCTGACAGAAATAGATATCGTTCATGCTCCTTGAATATTTTCTTGTAGGATCCTTCCTTATAATCCCGGATCCTGTACATGGAGCGTCAAGAAGAATATTCTTTGCTTCAATATCCAGTTTAGTCGAATCTTTTTTGAATACTATGTAGTTCTCTACGCCCAGTCTCTGTATATTGTTTTTCAGAGCCTCGATTCTATCAACATCGAAAGCAAGAATGATTCCTCTGTTCCCCATAAACTCTGATATCTGCGTTGTTTTTCCTCCCGGAGATGCACACATATCGATAACTAAATCTTCTTTGAGCTCAAAAAGAGGAACGATATTCATTTCAGCCTCTCCCTGTATGTAAAAATATCCGAAAAGATGCTCGGGGCATGAACTTATGGAGAAATCCGATTTCAATATTTTGAATCCGTACTCTATCTCCTCCAGTATTATTCCTCTATTTTCAAGTCTTTTTTTAAGTTCGTTTTTAGAAATTTTAAGCGTATTTACTCTAATACATAGATTTTCTTTCTCATTTGCTTTTAAAAAAGAATTAAAATCCTTAAAAAGAATCCTGTATCTATCCAGAAACTCTTTTCTGTAATCATCTGTACATGCTTCCTCCATTATAGAACACCAATTTATTTAGCTCTTCAGTCAGCTTCAGATCTAATTTTTTCTGGTTTTTTGAGACTTTTTGGAGAGGTTTATTGGAAATAGCTATAGGGCCCTGGAATATGTAATCTTCATCTATGTCAAAAAAAGATTTTGGAGAAATCTGAAGAACCTCTCTCATTGTAAAATAAGAAATCTTTCCCTCTATTCTCAATTCTCTTATTATCCTTCTCATCTGCTTTCTTGTGAGAGGCCTCCATCCAAAGTGAATATCGTGATTTAATTCCTCTTTACTTCTTATTTTGCCCCCAAGTCCGATTTTTTTGTAGGGATTTATTATTTCAGATTTTAACTGCCAGAACTTTCCTTCTTTAGTTATATAAAAATCTAATCTCGATCCTCTTCTAGATCCAGAAACTTTCCAGCCCTCTGGATCTTTGTTGTATTCATTTATTATCTCATCCAATATTTTTTCATCTTCTTTTATCTTCATATCATCTACCAAATTTTCTATTCCTCATTTGATACTCTCTTATTATCCTTAAAAAATCTATCTTTCTGAATGCTGGAAAATATATCTCTGTGAAAAATAATTCGGAATATGCTGACTGGAACAGGAGAAAATTGCTCAATCTCACTTCGCCACCAGTTCTTATTACAAGATCAGGATCGGGAAGATCGCCTGTATACAAATTATCCTTGATCATCTTCATTGTTATATCCTCCGGTGAAACTCCTTTTTCTATAATCCTTTTTACAGCTTCAACTATCTCTATTCTCCCGCCGTAAGCAATGCAGATGTTAAGACCCTTATCACTGTAGTTTTCAGTGGCTTTCTCTGCTATTTTTATGGAGTCCACTACGTTTTTTGGCAGCATGTTGAGATTTCCTATAGCTCTCACTTTTACTTTGTTCTTGTGGATTTTTTCATCCTTTGCAAGCTCTTTAAACTTCTTTTCAAAGAGATCCATTATATGTTCTACCTCTTCCTCGCTTCTTTTAAAGTTCTCAGTCGAAAAGGCGTATACAGTTACTATATCGATCCCGAGTTCATCTGCCCAATCCAGTATCTCCTCAAGCTTATCTGCTCCTTTACTATGCCCTTTCCATAGATTTATGCCGAAAAATTCCGCATATCTTCTATTTCCATCCATTATTATACCTATATGCCGGGGTATTTTTCTCTTCTTTACTCTATCTTCAAGAATTTCTTCATATACTCTGTATATGGGTTTTAAGAGTATTGAAAAACAAAAACTAAACAGATTCATTGTATTCTCCTTTCATATATTTCCGTGAGAGTTCGTAATAAATATTCGCATTTTCTCTTATTTTTTTGTGCCATTCTTCATCGAGAGTTTTTACAATTTTTCCTGGAACTCCCAGGACCAAAGAATTATCGGGGATCTCTTTTCCTTCCGTAATTAGAGCTTTTGCACCGATTATGCAGTTTTTTCCTATTTTTGCGTTGTCCATTACCGTGGCATGTATCCCGATTATCGCATTATTATCTATCTCACATCCATGAATAACAGCGTTATGCCCCACGGAAACAAAATCCCCTATTGATACTTTCTCATGAACAGAGACATTATCCTGTATATTCGTGTACCTGCCTATCCTTATTTTTCCAGTATCCCCTCTTATCGAAGCAAATGGCCAAACACTTGAGTTAGCTTTTATCTCTACATCTCCAATTATGAAGGCGTTTTTACTCACAAAAGCGCTCTCGTGTATAATCGATTTTTTCATGCAAAAGTTACTTTAACGGAATTTAAAAAGTTATTCCAATAGATTTATAAACTTGAAATTTTTAATTATAACATGAGAAAGAAGTTTAAAATTAAAGTTGTGCACATAAAGGGGGGACTCTGGGGTGGCGTTGTCGGCACATTTTTTGTTCTCCTTTCTGGATTATTGCCTCCAATTATGATATTAATAGGCGGCTTTTTTGGGGTATTTATCGTGAGAAAACAGATAAAACTCACATATCCTGAAGGATTAAAAATAGGGCTTATCTCGGGAGCCGTTGCATCTATTTATACTATCATTCTTTATTATAGAGCGGGATATACCACATATTTAATAACAATTAATGCTATAACAGTATTCCTATTCATGATTGCTGGAACATTTATGGCTCTGATGATCTATAGACCGAAAACAAAGAAGATGCACTGATTATTTCATCATATCTTTAATATTTTCTTCAACTATGGTATCCAGAAGATCCAAAAGAGTGAAAATCTTCTTATTTACTATATAGTAATATACAACCTTCCCCTTTCTTCTGTTGTCCACAATTCCCGCATCTTTGAGGATTCTCAAATGCTGAGAAACGTTTGATTGTGTTGTACCAACATGGGGCTTTATCTCCCCCACATTTTTTTCGCCATCCTTTAGGAACCCCATTATCTTCAATCTTGTTCCATCAGCCAATGCTTTTAGGATCTGAAGTCTAATTCTTCTCATCAATGAATAGTTTGTATTAACATGTATTTAAAACTTTTGGTTATGTTATT
>DAOVEQ010000160.1 GCA_030668905.1 Thermococci archaeon | reverse complement strand
TATCAGAAAAAAAAGGTGAGGTTCACTGAACTTTCTGATAGGATCGATACATCAGAAGGAAACCTTGGAACCCACCTCAGAACACTAGAAGAAAGAGGATATATACAAGTAGAAAAGAAATTTGAAGACAGAAAACCTGTTACAACTTATGAACTCTCAAGGCAAGGCGAGAGAAAATTCAAGGAGTATATAGCTAAGCTAGAGGACATGATTCAAAGCTTGGAATGATGATCCATTAAAGGAAATTATTTAACCTCTCTTAACATTACTCATTTATGGAGTACGAACTTCTAGAGCATGAAGCAGACATAGGGATAAGAGGATATGGAAATATGATAGAAGAGGCATTTGAAAACGGGGCAAAAGCTATGTTCTCGATCATGATAGATTTAGAGACTGTGGAATCTGAAAAAAATGTGGAGATAACATGTGAGGCCCCTGATATTGAAGCTCTTTTTGTTGAATGGTTAAACGAGCTTCTGACAAAAAAGGACATTAAAGAGATGAGTTTTTCCAGATTTAAAGTAAAAATTTATAAAGACGATATCTATAAACTGGAAGGAACAGCTTCGGGAGAAAAATTCGATCAGAAAAAACACAAAGCAAAATTAGAGGTAAAGGGTGCGTCATATTCCGGATTGAAGATCGGGAAAAAGGATGAAAAGGTATTTATACAATGCATTGTAGATGTCTAGGTGATAAGAATGGATCTTCTAAATCTAAAAAGAATTACAGATTATGAGTGGGAACTCCCGAAACAGGAAGACATGATAGTACCTGGAATGATCTATGGGAATACGAAGATAATAGACCATTTAAAAGAAGATGTAAGACTTGGAAAAGATTGGAATGCATTGAAGCAGATAGCCAACGTGGCATGCATGCCAGGTATCCAAAAATGTAGTATAGCATTGAGTGATGTTCATCCAGGATACGGATTTCCAATAGGGGGAGTTGGTGCGTTTGACACAGAAGAAGGAGTAATAACGATGGGCGGTATAGGATTCGATATAAACTGCTCTGTAACAACGTTAAAAACGTCTCTAAAAGAAGAAGATATACGAAAAAATGCCAAATCTCTTTTGAACTCACTGTTTAAAATAGTACCGGCAGGCTTGGGCTCAACGGGAAAAGTTAGATTGAATTTTCACCAGATAGACGAAGTGCTCACGGGCGGAGCTGAATGGGCCGTAGAGAATGGGTACGGTGAAGAAAAAGACCTGGAGTTTATTGAAGAGAACGGTAGAGTTAAAGAAGCTGATCCGGAAAATGTGAGTGAAAAAGCGAAACAGAGACAGTTTAAACAAATCGGTACGTTGGGTTCTGGTAACCATTACGTAGAAGTACAGTATGTTGCCGAGATATACGACCAGGAAGCTGCCGAGATATACGGATTGAAAGAAAAAGATGTGGTGGTTTCTTTTCACTGCGGTTCCCGCGCATTGGGACATCAGATAGGCACAGATTATCTTAAAAAACTTGCTGAAGTTACTAAAAAGTATGGGATAAAGATAAAAGACAGGGAACTTGTATGTGCACCCATAAACTCGGAAGAAGGACAAAAGTACTTCTCTGCTGTTTGCTGTGGGATAAACTGTGCCTTTGCGAATCATGAGGTTTTGACGCACCTGATCAGGAAAGGTTTTAAAGAGGTTTTTCCGGATGGAGAACTTCCAAAATTCTATTCTATTGGCCACAATACGTGCAAAAAAGAATATCACAAAATAAACGGAAAGAAAAAACTCTTGTATGTTCACAGGAAAGGATCTACAAGAGCTTTTGGTCCCGGAAGAGAGGAGATACCCAAAAAATACAGAAAAATAGGGCAGCCCGTCTTAGTCGGCGGAACTATGGGTACGTGCTCGTTTATTCTTTGCGGCACTGAAAAGGGGATGGATACAACGTTTGGATCGGCGATTCACGGAGCGGGAAGAGCCATGAGTAGAAAGAGAGCCAAACGTCAGTACAGGGGAGATAAACTGCTAAAAGAGTTAGAGAATAAGGGCATATACGTAAGGGGTCACTCAATGGCAGGGATTGCAGAAGAAGCACCGGGAGCCTATAAAGATATTGTGAATGTTGTAGAATGCATGGACAAGTCAGGAATAGCAAAAAAAGTTGTAATGTTAAAACCTATAATAAATGTAAAGGGGTAAATTTGCGAAAACTTTTTAACATCTGAAAACAGATATATATCAGGTGATACACATGAATCCAATCTTCGTCATCTTGATCCTCTTCGGAACTGCGTTTATAACAGTAAACGCTCTAAGAGAAACGAGAGGAAAAATTTTGAGTAGAAAGAAAAGATTATCTTACGCAGCAATAGAGATTTTGTTTCTTTCTGCAGTTCTATGTATTGGATTTTCTTTCTTATAAAAAGTAAAATTTGAGAAAATGAATGAATGTAAACGGTATCGTGCTTGCCCTATAAAATATTTTACAGATCAGAATAAACTCGAATCATACTGGGTCAAAAAGTATTGCCTGGGCGATTACAAAAACTGTGTGAGATACCAAATGGAAGAAAGAGGGATATCGCATCCTGATAATATGCTGCCAAATGGTGAAATAAGAGAAGATTTGAAATGAAGAAAATACCTGAATGGATCGAAAATATGATTATAAAAGATAGAAGACTTTCTGTAAAATATGCTATGAGCAGAGAGTACCTCAGACAGTCAAAAAGTATACAATTTATAGATGGGGAAAGATCTGAAAATGGAGGATGGAAAAGATTCAGATATGTCGTTAACTCTAAAAAATATGGGAGATACTGGGTAAAAT
>DAOVEQ010000134.1 GCA_030668905.1 Thermococci archaeon | reverse complement strand
GGTTTCTCACTGTTGATTACATAAAGTATAGTTGAAAACATAAAAATTACTCCTAAAATTATGAGTATATAGATTCCCCACTCTCTATGGGGTTTTTTTTCCTTCTCATTTGAATTGCCCATAAGACCTTATATCTCAGTTCAGACTTAAAAAGATTGCGTAACTATTATAAAGATTTTTGCTTATGGTGATCGATGCTTGACCTTATAATCGGATTTGCAGTTATAGTAATTTTAATAAGGAAAAAAGTAAATTATGGCCTCTCAATGATACTTGGAGGTATTGCAATTGGGCTCATTAATAGATTTACTCTTTCTGATTTCTCTTATATACTCCAAAAAAGCGCTTTAGAGTACTCTACTTTGAGATTGATATGTATCGTTTCAATGATAAACATTCTGGGTTATTTATTGAGAGATTTTGGGCAGGTAGATAAAGCACTTGAAAATCTGAGATTTCTAGGATCTAAGAATATTCTAATCCTGATTCCCGCAGTTTTCGGTCTTATGCCAATGCCAGGAGGTGCTCTTGTTTCCGCTCCAATAATAGATCCTGAAGCTTCTAAGTTAGATATATCTCAAGAATATAAAACATTTATAAATTTCTGGTTCAGACACGTTATATTCTTTATTTTTCCTTTAAGTGGCGCTATAATTCTTGCTTCCGAGTTAGGGAACTTGAGTGTCTATAGAATAATACTGTACCAGATCCCTTTCTTTTTCCTGGCCATTTTTCTTGGATTATGGAAGATAAGGGGTATAAAAAATGAAAATAAAAATAAAGATCTGAGCATCCTCTTCATCTGGTATTTTTTACCCATAATCCTGGTAATCGTATTAAATATATTTTTAGGCTTGGATTTTATTTATGGCTTGATTATAGCTATAATCCTTGTTTTTATACAGAATAAAAGTAAGAATTTTAAGATGATATTAAAAGGATTTTCGTACAATCTTGTAATCGCGATTTTTGGGATAATGTTCTTTAGATTCACGGTAGAAAAAACAGGTTTAGTAGAAAGTTTCCTGATCGACTGGCTTCCTATGGAGATTCTTATAGTGATCATTCCATGGATAATGGGACTATCTACGGGTCTTAGCATGGCTGCAATAGGAATTACATTTCCCCTGCTTCTCCCCCTGACAACTTCTCCAGTCCATGTTTCTATCCTCTATGTGTCATGCGTTCTGGGGTATCTATTATCTCCTTTACATCTCTGTCTGATAGTTACAAAAGAATACTATAAATCAAATCTTGGAAAAGTTTACAAACTATTTCTTCCCCTCCTTTTGATCCTTCTTCTCTGCAATCTCATCTATGCATTCTTGGTATAATTCCTCATTTTTTGATATATCTCTTATGGGCTGATTGTTTTGAGCTCACTAAAGAAATAATCTCTATCTTCTTTGTCTCTAATGTGCTCGCCAGTTTCTTTCGCCAACTGGATGTATTTCTCACAATCGGAGTTCTTTCCTGCAACAGCAGATGCTCTTGCCATCGCCTCGTAAGCAAAAGCTATGTCAAAATCTCCAATATCATTCTCTTTGCAGATTTCCATACATCTCGCAGCGTGGTAAAGTGCCGATTTAGGTCTATTCAGGATCGAGTACACACGAGAAATCTGCCATTCACCTCTTTCAATTTCAACAGCCGTTCCGATCTCGCCCCAATGAAAACGAGATGCGTGAGCAGCATGAATCATTTTATCGTTCTCCGCTATTGTTCTCTCTTTTTTATCCAAAAGGTTCCACACAAGGTTAAATAGCTCAACGGCTGATTTTCTGTGACACTCTTGTTCAGTATATTTTCTTTCTTCTGTCATTGTATTACCTCCTTTTTTATTTTTTGCAGAAACTCATGGACTTTAAAGAACTGGATCCAGACTTAATATGCCCCCGCCGGGGCTCGAACCCGGGTTTGCGGCTCCGCAGGCCACTGTCCTATCCACTAAACTACGAGGGCTTTTCCTTAATCTTCTTTTCTATATTCCAGACCCTTTTAGTCAGATCTCTAAGCCAAAAAAGGATCACCAAGAGCAAAGCCAGGTATACATACTCGTCTCCTTCCATAATACATATTGGATATAGAATTATTTAAATATGATTGTTTAAAGAATGAATGGAAACGTTCTTCACATAGTTCATTATTCCTTTTTAGTTTTTAATTCAGATTTTAGTTTTTTCTTTTGTGTTTTTACTTCATTTTTTGCCTTTTTCTTTTCCAATTTTAATTTCTCTTCTTCTATAATTCCTTTTTCAGTTAAAATAACATCTTCTTTTGAAGATACTCCTTCTCTATACTTATATGTAAAAATTAACGAAATAACTATATAGAACACCAATATCAAAGTTATTGGTATGGATATAAAATTTGGAACTGAGAAAAGACGTGTTACTGCTAAAAATACCGAAAGAAAGCCAAGACCCGCCCATGCATGATGCTTGAATTGATCGTATTTCCTTTTAAGTTCTAACTCACTTCTCATTTTTATCATCTTATTTTATGACAATTGTTTTTATAAAACCTTTTATGGATAGCAAAACTTTAAAAGTAAACTTACAAAAAATTATTAATGGCTAGGGTAGGGTAGCGGTTATCCTAAAGGACTGTGGATCCTTTGACTCGGGTTCAAATCCCGGCCCTGGCCCTCAAAGATTTCGCACAGAGAGTGATGTAGGTTTTCGACCTACATCCATGTGGAGACGAAAACTTTGTATGTAAAGAAAAGGAAAGTTTGTATCAAAAGAAAGGAATTGAAAATTAAAATTAAGTCTTTACGAGGAAAAAAGGGGTGTTATATGTCTGAAGATATAGAAATTATTGAGGAGAGATTTTGTGAGTGCATTATGGTAGTTATTGGCTGTGTGGTATTTATTGTTCTTGGATATGTTTTAGGGATACCTCTAAAACTTTTTTTTATTCCTGGACTCTTGCTCGTGCTTGAAATTGGTGTTTTTATAAGAGATTATAGAGCTCTAAAAAAAGCCGGAGTAAGGGATGTATACAGATTTTTTATTGAATCGAAAGGTGCTAAAGATATGGGATCGAATAGATATAAGTATATTACAACAATCATTGTTTTTCTTGCAGTTATTATTTCCGGATACCTTTTAAAGGCAGATCCAGTACATACTCTTATGTAGGCCTGTATAAGCGTTCCTTGGACTGATATTGCTATAAGAAAATATAGAAAATTGAAAAAATATGGAGAAAGGAAGGTTTTGCATGTCTAAATTCTTACCTGTAGTTTCTTTAACTTGGGTTCAAATCCCGGCCCTAGCCCTCTACTACACGCTATGGGAGAAAAAGGAGGTATTGTATGGGTAAGGACATAGAGGATATACAAGAAAAACTATACTGGGACATTTTCTTCATAATTATTTTTACAGGAGCACTTATTCTTGCATATTTTCTTGAAGAAGATTCACTAATTCTCTTCATTATAGGGTGTTTTATTATTTTTGGAATCGCTTCGAGCTTGTACGATTATCGAAAATTAGAAAGATCCAAATATCCTAAATCTAAAAATATGCTAAACATAGAATCTAGAATGCGTAATAAGAC
>DAOVEQ010000180.1 GCA_030668905.1 Thermococci archaeon | reverse complement strand
TATCAGTGGTACTGTACATCCAATTTTGTTGACGATCCCGAAAACAAAGTATCAGGTATAAAAGAAAAAGACGTTCTCAATCTCGTTGACAAGGACAGTGAAAAAGTGAGGAAAACGAACCTTGACTTAGTTAAAACAGATATAAACAAGATAAAATCAGAGATCGAAAGATTATCCGTACCAAAAAATCAGGAGACTCTGGATATATGGACAGGGGAAAAAAGAGAGAGATACAACTCAATGCCCCTCTACATTCTGCCAAAAAAGGTGAATTGGAATGCTTTAAAAAAAGCTTATGAGCATAATCCAAAAAGCTTTGAGGAGCTTCTCTCGTTGGAAGGAATAGGAGGTGCGACATTGAGAGGATTGACATTAGTTTCCGATCTCATCTACGGTGAAGAGCCTTCATGGAAAGACCCTGTAAAGTACAGTTTTGCATATGGAGGAAAAGATGGAGTGCCCTATCCTGTCAATAGAGAAGCTATGGACAAATCGATAAATTTTCTCCACGATATCGTTGGGAATATAGAGAACAAGGAGAAAAAGAAAGCTCTTAAGAGATTGAAAGATTTTGGTGTTAGAAAGAAGTAGTTCCTTCTTTTCGTAGAATAAAAAAATCATATAAACAAGAAAGATCAATAAAATATATGTATAACAATACGGTTTCGTGGCTTCTTGTGGATGAGAATCCTTCTGTGAAATATTTTACTTTAAAGGATCTTTTGAATAAAGAAAAAGAAGCAAAGGAGATAAAGAAGGAAATTCCACAATCGAAAATAATAAAAAAGATATTTTCAAAACAGAATGAAGAGGGTTTCTGGGAGTCCAAAGAAACGCCATATATCCCAAAATACAAAGCTACATACTGGCAGATAATGCTCTTGGGGTATCTGGGGATGGACAAGAATGACGAAAGGGTCAGGAAAGCCTGTGAGTATATTTTCGCATTCCAGCAAAAAGAAGGAGGATTTTCGGAAGCTGGGATAGAAAAAGCAAAAAAAGAGTACAAATATACAAAAGAGAGATACGTAAAAAGAAGGAAAAATCCACCTGATGAAACAGAATTTGTAGACGATCTAATTCATCAGATGGAACTCTCTTGTCTGACAGGAAATACTGTTTCTGCACTGATTCGCATGGGATATGAAAATGACAAGAGAGTTTTAAAGGCGTTAAAATGGCTGGCAGATATACAGAACGAGGACGGAGGATGGCTGTGCCCGTACTGGAAAGCGCATATAAAAGATACTCATTCATGTTTCTACGGAACTATATGTGCGTTGGAAGCTTTTTCCGAAGTAAAAAATGTTTTTAAAGAAACCATAAAAAGAGGCGCCGAGTTCCTGCTTATGCACAGATTGTACAGGGCAGATCATCATAATTTTGAAGTAATAAATAAAAAGTGGCTTGAATTATCATTTCCGTGGTTTTATAGATATGATATTTTGAGAGGTTTATATGTTCTGACAAAACTTGGGATAAAGGATGAAAGAATGAAAGATGCTGTCAAAATCATAAAATCCAAGGAAAAAGAAGGAAAATGGATCCTCGAAAAAACTCCAAACGGAAGAATGCACACAAATATTGAAAAGAAAGGCAGAGAAAGTAAATGGATAACTTTACATGTTTTGAGAGTTTTGAAGAGCATGGGAGAAGTAGGTTTTTGAAAAACAAAAAAGTAAAACACGTCTCAAACTATAAAGATATTCTTAACTTTCTAGATAAATTGGGATATATTGAAGAGAAACATTGCAAAATTTTGATACCCGTATTCTTACTTGAAGATAAGAAAACTATGGATAAAGTGATAAGAATAGTTACAAAAACAGCCTGTGATTTTATATCAAAAAAACATGAGGAGATTAAAACCGCTCTTGGCGAAACACAACCGATTTTAAATAAAATCCCAATGAATGAAATATTTATGATGTTTGGCACAAGATATTTGGCTTGGGTATGTGTAAGAAAAGCTTAAAAGATAGAAAAGGAATATTATGTCATGAAAGAAATATATGTTGAAGGAGGAATAAACAATGAGGTTTATTGTAACAATTGAAAGGGATGAAGATGGAATATTTGTAGTAGAATGTCCATCTATCCCAGGATGCATAAGTCAGGGGAAGACCGAAGAGGAAGCGATTGAAAATATCAGGGATGCAATAAAGCATTGCCTTGA
>DAOVEQ010000052.1 GCA_030668905.1 Thermococci archaeon | reverse complement strand
TATAAATACGGTTAATGTCCACTGTATTGGTCCTGTATGGGGATGATTCAAAATTGCATCTTCAAAAGTCTGTGGATCTATTAATGTAGCATTGTGGTCCATCATGTACGCCTCTACACCATGTTCCAGAATGTAGTCTCTGACATATTTCACAGATCTTTCTAAGATAAAAAACATATACACAGTGGGAATAATTGCTGAGATAAGTCCTATTTTCATTCCTTCAAGATAACTGAGTTTTATTTCTTTCCTTACTACATATATCGCTACAAATCCGCCTATGGCTATTGAAAAAAGCAACGGTCCACTAAAAATAAAAAGGGATGCAAGGATCGCGCCTATACCTCCACCTAAGACTCCTCCTTTTATGTGTACTTTTTTTATTGCAAACTTCTTTTTCATGATGTAATTGCAAATTTGAAGTTTATAAATCTATTGGAATAACTTTTTAAATTCTGTTGGTCTAACCCTTTCATGAAGAAACCGATTATCCACGAGAGTGTTTACGTGAATAAAAACACCGTTATAGTTGGAGACGTAGAGATAAAGGTCAACTCAAGTATCTGGCCCTTTGCTTCGATAAGAGGAGACACCGGGAAAATAAGGATAGGTGAGTACACGAATATACAGGACAATGTCTCGATCCATGAGAAAGTATCCATAGGAGATTTTGTTACCGTAGGGCACAACGCCGTTATCCACGGATGTGCGATAGATGACAATGTAATAATCGGCATGCATGCCACAGTACTGGACAATGCAAAAATAGGAAAAAACTGTATAATCGGTGCAAATGCTCTAATTACAGAAGGAAAAGAGATCTCTGATAATTCGTTAGTTGTGGGAGTTCCGGGAAAGATCGTAAAAATACTCGATGAAGAATGGCACAAAAAAATAAGAGAGAGTGCGGAGATTTACTATGAACTCTCACGAACGTATATGAAAGGAGAATACGATGAATCTGATTAGGGTTGGTCTTTCAATACTTTTAGCTCCTGTTTATAGGGTATATGAAAAAATTCTTGGGGATAGAGTAAAGAAAGGAAAAATGCCCCATCATATAGGGATAATAATGGACGGAAACAGGAGATATGCCGAGTTTTTTGGAATGAATCTGTGGAAAGGGCACAGTAGGGGAGCCGATAAGCTCGAAGAGATGTTGGATTGGGCAAACGAACTCGGGATCGACATCGTAACTGTGTACGCTTTTTCAATTGAGAACTTTAAAAGAAGCAAAGAAGAGGTAGATCGTGTAATGGATCTCTTTGAAAAAAAGTTTAAAGAGCTTGTAAAGAATGAAAGAATCCATAAGAACAAAATAAAAGTAAAAGCTATAGGAAATCTTAATTTGCTTCCAAAAAATGTAGTTGATTCTATAAAAAAAGCAGAGAAAGCTACCGAAAACTACAATAATAAAATTCTTAACATTTGCATTGCTTACGGAGGAAGAATAGAGATACTTGAAGCTGTAAAAAGAATCATAAAGAAGGGAGTTTCACCGGAAGATATAACGATTGAGATGATCAGAAATAATCTGTACACAGGCGATCTCCCTGATCCTGATCTTGTAATACGGACTGGCGGCGAGGTAAGACTGAGCAACTTTCTCCTGTTTCAATCAGCATATGCTGAATTATTTTTTACAGAAATATATTTTCCTGCTTTCAGAAAGATAGATTTTTTAAGGATAATACGAGAGTATCAAATGAGGAATAGAAAATTTGGTAGATGATATGAAGATAAAAGAAGATGAAGAGATACTCGAGGATATAATAAAGGAATACAATAAAGATCCTGAAGACTGGAAAGTCTCTGCATCGAGAAAAGGATCGCGGTTAGATTTCTATATGTCCAGAGAAGGAAAATTCTGGCATTTAAAATCCGAAATAATAAATCCATACAAAAAAATTGGCGTTGGAGGAAAAATTAAGGTAAAAGAAGGGTTAAATCATGATTTTTGCTACGGCTGGAGGCCTCTCACAAAAAAACAGATGAGAGGAATAATCAGGGAATTAAGAATAGAGGGAAAGGTTTCTTATTCCACTATGGAAGAACTTCTTAACATTTCTCCAAAATCTTTTTTCGATATTGATGAAGATTACGTATTTCAGGGACCTATAGCTTTTTACGATAAGCCTCTCCAGAACCTCTCCAAAAACCAGAAAAAATTAGATCAAAAACTTACGAAGGAATTGAATAAACTGGTGTTTTATAATGGAGGAAGCACGTACAGGTGAGTACAAAAAAGAGTTTCTGGATAGATATAGAATTCTTTTTAAAGATTTTAATTCTTTTTTAAAAGCGAATGAGAGAGAAAATCTCTGTATTAGAGTGAATACACTTAAAATCTCTAAAGAGAAGCTTAGAAAAAGACTTGAAGATAGGGGAGTAATACTGGAAGAGATAGAGTACGGATTTAAAATCTTAAAATCAGCGTTCTCTATAAGTTCGTGTCCCGAACATCTTTTTGGATATTTTTATATACAGGGAGAAGCCGAGATGAATATAGTTCCTTTTTTTAAATTCAAAGAAAAATTGGTAATCGATATGTGTGCGTCTCCGGGAGGAAAAACAACGCAGATATCAGAGATCATGAAAAATAAAGGAGTAGTTCTCGCTTTCGATGTCGATAGAATTGAAGCTCTGAAAAACAATATACAGAGATTGGGCGTGGAAAACTGTGCAGTGTTCAAAAAGGATTCGACTAAACTGGATATTGAAGCAAAGAATATACTTCTTGATGCCCCATGTACAGGATCCGGGGTTATAAGGAAGGATCCGACAAGAAAGTACTCACGAAGTATGAACGATATTTACTTCTGTCAGAATCTGCAAAAAAAACTTCTTGAAGCGGGAATTAGATCGTTAAAGAAAGATGGGGAACTGATTTACTGTACGTGCAGTCTGGAACCTGAAGAGAATGAGCACGTGATAGATTGGGCGTTGAAAAATTTTGATATAACGCTGGAAGAGATTACTACCACGATCAATGGGAAAAAACTTGTGGATGGATTTCAAAAGCCGTTCGGAAAAAGATTGGACGGTGAAGTAAAGAAGTGTAAGAGATTTTTGCCGCACGTACATGATACTCACGGAATGTTCGTAGCCAAAGTGGTAAAATGAAGCTGCTTTTTTATCTTTCCGGGGAAAATATTGACCTGTCACGAAAAGAAGTGATCTATCTTTTAAAGGCTTTTGATAAAAAATATAAGATCATTGAAGCCAAAGATCAGATACTGATAATTGAAACTGATATAGATCCCGCGATTTTTAAGAGACTCGGGCTCTGCCACAAAGTTCTGGAATATATGGACGAAGAGATTATTCTTGATGGAACATTTGCGGTACGGGTGCAAAATCTTGGAGAAAAAAAAGGAAACAAAGAACTCGAAAAAAAGATAGCAGATGAGATTCAAAAACAGAACGATTTTAGCCTCAAAACTGATCTCGAAAACCCTCAAAACGAGATATACTGTTTAAATTCTGAAAAACTCTACATCGGAAAAACGTTGATAACGATAGACAGAAAAGAGTACGAAAAGAGAAAACCGCAGTTCAGACCTTATTTTCATCCATCTTCTCTACATCCCAAGTACGCCAGGGCATTAATAAATCTCTCTCAGGCTCAAAAAAAACTCCTCGATCCTTTTTGCGGTACGGGTGGGATTCTGATAGAGGGAGGACTGATGGGCTTGAAAGTTTTTGGGCTGGATATAGAGAAAAAGATGGTGGAAGGGTGCAAAAAAAATCTTGATTTCTACGGGATCAAAGATTATTCGATAAAAGAGGGAAATATTGAGGATTTAGATTCATATTTTGAGAATATTGAAAGCACAGCCACAGATGTTCCCTACGGGAAATCCACAAAACTAAAAAAGGATATTTATGAAAAAGCATTTGAAAAAATCTATGGAACTTCAAAAAAAGCATGCATTGTGTTAAATAAAGAATATGATTTTGAAAAAATAGGTTTTAAAGTTCTGGACATGGAAAAACTGAGGATGCACAGAACTTTAACAAGATTTATATACGTTTTGCAACGTGATTAGCCAGTATATGCGCCTTCCTCAAAACTTCAGGGACTCTATAGATGCATTCGTTTAAAACAATATCGGAAGCCTGTTCAAGAGTAACTCTATTGCCTATGGAAACGTATATGGGATTTTTTGAACTTTTTATAACTTTTCCTATAACTTCTTTATCCTGATATACATAATCTCCTTTTAATTCTCCGCAGAGTAAAGACTTTGCCACACCTATCGTCTGTTTCTCCAGCATGACGCCAGCCATCGTAGCAAGTCCTGCTTCATAGGGATGAAGTACCCCGTTTCCGCCAAATATTATACATCCCTCACATTTTTTGATCAAATTCCACAAAATCGGTAATTCTCTGAATGCAAAATATGTTGATATGTATGGAAACTCTATTTCTTTAATCTCGTAAGATTCGTAATTTTTTGAAACGATAGCTCCGACAGCCTTATCTCCTTTATACGCTACGTCAACTCCGTAAATTTTTCCTGTTTTATTATACTGAGTGTTTACATTTTTGGCTGTCTTTATTTGAAATTTTCGCAGCTCTTTTAAATCAGGATTTTTTAATAACTTAAAAAACTCTACTTCATACATGATTCTAACGCTTCTTTAAGTTTTGGAACTGTTTCTATTTTCTTTAATTCTTCCTTATTCACCCATCTATACTGAGTATGCTCAAAATTTAATTTCAAATCTTTTTTACTCTTTAGCTCAAATAAAAAGGGATGAACATAAAAAATAGTTTTCAAGTTTTCATCTTTTATTTTCAGGATATCCCCTCTACCACGTAGTGTAACGTCTTCCTTTTTTAATCCGAGCTCTTCAAATATTTCTCTGTATGCCGCTTCGAGCGGATCTTCATCCTCTATATACCCGGATATTCCCGCCCATTTTCCTTTATACGTAGAAACCTTCTCACTTCTCTTAAGTATTAAAATCTTGTTATCAAAACTCAAAAAAGATGTAACGACATCAGAGATTTTGTAATGCGATTCATATTTCTCCATATATTTTCTCCACTCTTCCTTTGAAAATCTTTTTTCCATTATCTCCAGCTCTTCGAGAACAGCATCCTCCAGATCTATCCCGTAATGTAATGCCAGTTGGGTGAGCAACGCGAACACCTGTGCAAACTCTCTTTTTAAATCTTTAACGTTATATTCGTGACCTATTCCCTCTTTCTTGTATCCTTCTTCAAACTGTATGTATCGCGATATCTCTCCGAGTTCTTCAATTATATGAGAAAATACAAGAGACGGCGGAAACTTTTCCCATCCTCTTTCTTTATCAAACCTATCTATTTTTTCCTGGATCTTTTTTAAATCCATTATTTTCCCTCTTTCAGGATTATCCCTTTAGCTGCCAGCACACCTGTGACAGCGGCATAGATAATCCCTCTCGATCTTCCTGACGCATCCCCAGAGATGTACATATTTTTTAGGTTTGTCTCCATGAACTTTGATGTAGGATATTTGGTGTCGTAAAATTTTATCTCCGGAGCATACAAAAGCGTAGAATCGGAAGCGATCCCCTCTATGACGGAATTAAGTCTATCTATGGCCTCTTTTATGTTGAGAACTATCCTGTGGGGCATCGCCATTGATATGTCCCCGGGTGTCACGCTTCTTAACGTTGGTTTCACGAGCCCCTTGTCTATCCTGCTCCACGTGGACCTTCTTCCCTTTATGAAATCTTTATATCTCTGGAGTATGGGCTTGCCGCCGCCGATAGTTGTAGCAAGTTTTGCAATTGATCTTCCATATTTTGTTGTGTCTTCTACCGGGTCCGTGAGATTTATACGGGAGAGAACTGCAAGGTTTGTATTTCCTGATTTCTCTTCCTTTTTTGCATGCCCGTTTACGAGTACGAATCCTTCATACATCTCTTCCGTAACAAAGCCCTGGGGATTTGTACAGAAAGTTCTCACCATATCGTCATACGTCCTCGTGAAAAGTCTGAACTTTGCATCGTACATTACTTTTTCGATGGGCTTGTAGATCGTGGCTGGAAACTCGACTCTGACACCGACATCTATAGGTCCGTATATTGAAACGATCCCGAGAGAGTAAGCCTGTGATCTGAGCCAGTATGCACCCGCCCTTCCCGGCGCCGCGATCACGTACTCTGCTTCTATATCCCCATTATCCGTCTTCAAAATAAAACAGTCTTTACTTTTTTTTATATCTGTGATTTTCGTATTTAACAAAAATTTTACTCCTTTAGACTTTAAATCTCTATAAAAAGTATCTATAATCTCTTTTGTTTTGTCGCTCCCTATGTGTCTCTGTTTCCCCGAGATAAATTCTATCCCATTCTTGCTCGCTTTTCTTTTCAATTCTTCTAACGCTTCTCCGTCCACCCCATAAGTTTTATCTTCCACTCCATATTCCAAAAAGACTTTATCTACATAATCTATAAGTTCCTGAATTTCCTCTGGAGTCCTCTTTAAAGAAGCAGGATCTCCCCCTATCTTATAAGTTAGATTCAATTTACCGTCCGATAATGCTCCCGCTCCTCCTACTCCTGATGTGATCTGGCACGGGTCACATTTCAAACATAAATTTCTATCAGAGACAGGACACTCTCTTTTTAATGCTTCTTTTCCAGAATCTATTATCAAACATTCTATCCCTTTGTTTATAAGCTCCCTCGCCGCAAACAAACCTGATGGTCCCGCTCCAATTATTGCAACTTTGATTTTCATGCTTACCACGTTTTATTGTATATCATAATTTAAAAAGGTTTCATTGAGGAAATCATTTTTATTCATAAAGAGATAATAAAAGAGCATGAAAGAATCCGTACAAGATCTCATGAGACGATGGGTAGTGGCTGCTGTTCAGGGAATAAAAACTCATACAGATAAAGACCAGCAGGCAAAAATATTGGAAATGTGCGGGTACAGCTGTGCTCACTACGACATCCAGAGAGTACAATCCTTGAAAAGTAAAGCGAAAGATGAAACGGAACTTCTCAAATTGATAAACGAACATATTCTCTGGTGCGGAACGTGGATACGGGAAAAGAACATCATTTACTCGAGATGTACCAAATGCGGCTGCCCCCTCGTACAGAAATACAAGCTAGATGTTGATCCGATCTTCTGTCTCTGTTCTCTGGGCTGGGTCAAGGCAATATTCTCAGAAGCGTTCGGCAACGTGCGCGTAGAACTATCCAAA
>DAOVEQ010000059.1 GCA_030668905.1 Thermococci archaeon | reverse complement strand
TGCTGCACTCTCCTTCTTGTGATATCATATATTTCTGCCATTGTTTTTGTGTTTTGATTCTTTTTTGTGACTTGATTGATTATATATTCGATCTTTTTGTTGTTGAGTTTAGTCATGTCCAGAGTTAGATCTTGGCGAAATAATTTCCGTACTCTACATATAGAAAACTTTTTAAAGAATAATTTTTATTTATAGTAGTGTTTTTATGAAATGGGAAAAAATTATTGTTTTAAGCCTTTTAGGTCTTATATTTACTGGATGTATAAGTTTTGGGCCTCAGAAATTTGAAATGAAATTGAGTAGAACTTATGGAGAAGAAAAAAACAATTTGGCTTACTCTTTCCAAACAATTCCTGACGGTTATATCCTAGCAGGTACTTCTTCCAATGAGAGTTACGATATTTTATTGATCAAGATAGATAAAGATGGAAACGAGATATGGAGAAAAACATTTGGAACTCCTGAAAATGATCTGGCTTTTTCTATTCATATAATTGATGGGGGGTATATGATATTTGGAATCACAGGTTTAGATACAAGAAATTATATCATCTGGATAATCAAAACAGATGAGAACGGAGAGAAGCTCTGGGATAAAACTCTTGAGATTGAAGAAAATTTTAACATAGGCTCCATCCAGCAAACTTCCGATGGATATATTATAGTTGGACCAGTTCAGTCTTCTCGTGGAGATGAGAGCGATACAATGATCCGGAAATTAGATAAAGATGGAAATGAAGTCTATAAGAAAATATTAGATATCGATGGATACGATATGGGGAAATCGATAAAAGAAACTCCTGATGGATACATAATTGCAGGCAGCATTTTTACCGATACAGATCGTAATGGATTGTTGATCAAAATAAACAGAGATGGAGACGTAGAGTGGAGTAAAATATACAATTATTCCGATAAGGATTGGTTGCAAGATATCCAAATAGTTTCAGATGGGTACATTCTGTTAGGATATACATCTAAGAAAGAAGAGGAATATCTGGATTATGGCGGAGATTATATGTTGATAAAAACTGACAAAAATGGGGAGGAAATATGGATGAAGACCTATGGACATAATATTTCCGAAGCTCCAACAAAACATATTGAAAATTACATGGAAGATTATGCTTTTTCAGTTTTAGAAATACATAATGGATATGTAATAGCTGGCTACACATTCATAAATGAAGAGGGTACTCCTACTATTTTCCTTGTAAAGACAGATAAAGATGGAAAAGAGCTATGTGATCAGTTATACGGAACCGAGGGAAGCAGCTTTGGAGGACCAATGATAAAAACTGGGAAAAATGAATTTGTCCTGCTTGCTAATACATGGGATCCTGAAAACTCGGACATCTGGCTGATGAAAATAGTTGTAAAATAGGAAAAAATTACAGTAACCTTTAAAATCTTCTCACATTTTATAGTGGCAATGATAGTCGTAAGAAGAGGAAATAAGAAGAACGAGTTTGAAGTTTATAAAAAAGAGAATGAAGAAGTAAAAAAATTCAATCTTATTTTGGATGAGACACCAAAAGGTTACAGGCCGAAGAGATTCAGAATGGGAGAAGAGCTTCTAAAACCTAAAGATGCTATAAATCTTCTCAGAGATGGAGATATATACCTGGCAGAAGAGTGCAAAGAAATGGAGGAGATGCTTGAAGATTTTAATCTTTCTTACGATAAAATAAATCTCTGCAGGTTCTGTTTGATAGAAGGGAAGATCAATGTAATGAAAAAGGGGTACACGTATCATGGAGAACGCATCTGCGAAGAATGTGCTAAAAAAGAGATATTCAGAGAGATGAGATACAGAAATATAGATTCAAGTGAAGGAATCTTGAAAGTTTTGAAGAGATTAAAAGATGTCGATAAAGTTCTGAGGCTTTTTGATCCGAGATTTGATCTGGATCCTGAGATAACCAAGTTCGATGAGATAGAGGCACATTCTTACAGAGGAAAGAAAATAGAGTCTTTAAGCATACCAGATTTTCTTAAAAAAAGCTTAAAAAATAGAGGAATTAAAGAACTCTTTCCTACCCAGTCTTTGGCAATAGATAATGGGCTTCTTGAAGGCAAAAATCTTTTAATAGCCTCAGCAACTGCTTCAGGAAAAACCCTAATAGGGGAGCTTGCTGGAGTACCAAAGATTCCTGAACACAAGAAACTCTTATTCCTTGTACCTTTAGTAGCTTTAGCAAATCAAAAATACGAAGAGTTTAAAAGAAATTATTCCTTTCGTGTTGCCCTGCGAGTTGGAATCTCAAGAATAAAAACAAAAGAATTTCCTATAATAGATACAGATATAGATGCAGAGATAATTGTAGGAACGTACGAAGGAGTAGATTTTTTACTGAGATCCGGGAGATATCTTGGAGAGATCGGGACTATAATAATTGACGAGCTTCACATGCTGGACGACGAGGAGAGAGGAGCAAGACTTGATGGTCTTGTCTCAAGATTGAGAACACTGTATCCAGAAGCCCAGTTTATTGGATTGTCTGCAACGATAGGCAATGTAATCGAGTTGGCAAAAGATCTCGATCTAAAACCTGTTGTATACGATCAAAGGCCAATACCTTTAGAAAGACATTTAATTTTTACTCAGGAAAACAAAAAAAAGGAGATAATAAGAAAACTTGCAAAAAAAGAGTGGAACACTATCTCAAAGAAAGGATACCATGGGCAGAGTATAGTTTTTACGTATTCACGAAGAAAATGCGGGGAGATAGCTTCGTATCTCCAGAGTAGAGGGATAACAGCAAGGAGCTACCATGCGGGACTATCATATGTGGAGAGAAAAGATATAGAAGAAAAGTTCTGGGATCAGAAAATTAAATGCGTTGTAACAACAGCAGCTCTGTCAGCAGGCGTGGATTTTCCATCATCCCAGGTGATATTCGAGTCTCTTCAGATGGGGATAAATGTTTTAAAAGCGAGAGAGTTTCATCAGATGCTTGGAAGAGCTGGAAGACCTGATTTCCATGAGAAAGGAAAGGTTTACCTTTTAATTGATCCTTTAAAAGATTATAGAGAAACTACAGAGGACAAGGTAGCATTTGAACTTCTTCAAAGTTCTGACGAGAATGTGGAGGTAAAATATACAGAGGATATGGTACTGGAGAATCTTCTCGCAAATCTCTGCTGTTCTTCAAATAAGCTTCATGAGTTCAACAGGAACTCTCTGCAGCCCATAGATCTTAATAAAATAAAAATATTAGAGGATTTTAGACTAGTAAAAAATAAAAAACCTACACTTTACGGTAAAGCTGTTTCAATTTCTTTTTTAAATATAAAAGAAGCTGAATTTATCAGGAAAAATCTCAATAAAGACATCTTAGGAGGTATAGTTTTCTTAGAAAGATTTGAAAATGTTTATATAACAAACACTCTTCAGAGTACTCTGGAATTAAAAAGTGCAAAACTATTTTCAGGAGAAGTTTTAGAAGCCGTGGCAAGACCCAAGGATATTAAGATTGTAGAACCTTTGATCTTGGAGTTTTTTAACTGCGACTGCAAAGATTATCCATACTGCGAATGTCCCATCAAGAATGTTTCCAGAAAGATCATAGAATACAGGCTCAAAGGATACTCTCCGAAAAAAATATCAAAAGAATTTTTGAAATATAATCTGATCTTATACTCAGGGGATGTATTTTCTTATCTTAACAGTGTGGTCCACAGAATAGAGGCCTTTGAAAGGATTGCTCATATTTTCAATAAAAAAAGATTAAGAGAAATCCAGAATTTGAAAAAAAGAATAGAAAAAGGAAGTTTATAGATCAACGCCAAAGCGCTTACATTTCTCGTCTATATCTTTTTGTATCTTGTCTATTACGTCTTGCTTTATTTCAGGTCTGAAAAGATGCCTGAATCTACCCTGAGTTTTAAGATACTCTGTTACAGGCTTTCTTCCTTTGAGTTTTTTCGTAATGTTTATGTTATTGAAGTTACTTCCCCTCAATTCCCACAAAACGAAGACTCCAGTTCCAACTGCTAGTTTCGCTAACTCTACTGTTTTCTCCGATGAAAACCTCCATCCTGTAGGACATGGCACAAGGACATGGAGAAAACATGGTCCCTTGGTCTCTAGTGCTGTTTTTACCTTTTTCTTCAGATCTTCTGGATAGGCAATGGTAGCTGTAGCTGTATAAGGGATATCGTGAGATGCACATATTGCAGCTAATGGTTTTTTAGGCCTGTCTTCCCCAATGCTGTACTTTCCGGCAGGAGAAGTAGTAGTAGATGCACCGTAAGGTGTGGATGAACATCTTTGTATTCCTGTGTTCATATACGCTTCGTTATCCAGACAGACATATTTTACGTTGTGCCCTCTTTCCAGCATACCAGATAACGCCTGGAAACCTATATCAAAAGTTCCGCCATCTCCTCCAAATGCTATTACATTTGTATCCTTCTTGCCAAGCTTTCTCAGTGCCACTTCAATACCTGAAGCAACAGAAGCAGAGTTTTCAAAAGCTGCATGTATAAGAGGCACTTCCCAGGCAGTCTCTGGCCAGCCTGTGGATACTACCTCTAAACAGCCGGTACAGACAATAGCTACGGTATTCGGACCAGCCTCATTAAGTATAGCTCTGACTGCAATAGGTTCGCCGCATCCTGCACAAGCTCTGTGTCCCACGGAGAATAATTCTTTTTCTTCTTTCATTTATAACACCTCTTGATTCAGATGTATCCATTCAACTGGCTTCTCTACCCTGCCTTTTTTTACAGTTTCTATCGATTTATCGTATATTTCTTCAAAATCTTCTATTAAAACATCTCTTCCACCCAGGCCTATAATATAGTCGGTGATCAGTGGATGTTCAGATGTATTAATAAACTGGGCTGCCACTTCTCCATACAATGCACCGCCAAAGCCAGGAGATATGTCCCTGTCTAAAACAGCTATCACCTTGGCATTTTTTGTTAAATCCACGATTTCTTTACCAGGGAACGGCCTGTATACAGTTAATTTACAGCATCCAACTTTTTTACCTTTTTCACGCATCTTATTTACGGCAGCACGAGCAGTACCACTCATCGATCCCATGGTTAAGATGATTACATCCGCATCTTCACATTTATAAGGTACGATCTTTTTGTATTCTCTGCCAAACTTCTTCTTGAACTCCGCAAATACTTCATCTATCACTTCACTCGCTTTTTCAATCGCTTTCACCTGAGCATATTTGAATTCCTGGTAAAACTCTGGAGTTCCAAAAGAACCGAAGGTCATTGGCTTGCTTGGATCGAGGTACAGCTCTGGTTTATATTTTGGGAGAAACTCGTCTACTAACTTTTGATCAGGCACATCTACTGCCTCTAGTGTGTGTGTAAGAACGAAGGCGTCAATGCCTACCATCCCGGGTAAAAGAACACGTTTATCCTCGCAAACTTTAAAGGCAATTATCATCAGATCTAATCCTTCCTGATTTTTTTCAGCGTAGAACTGCAGCCATCCCGTATCTCTCTGCGATATAGTATCCTGATGATCGCACCATATATTGATTGGAGCTGCCAATGCTCTGTTACCGACAGCCATCACTACTGGCAGTCTCATTCCAGCTGCAATAAACATCATCTCACTCATCAAAGATATACCCTGGCTTGCAGAAGCTGTGCAAACCCTGGCGCCACAAGCACTTGCGCCGATACATGCTGACATTGCAGAGTGCTCTGATTCCACTCTGATCATCTCTGCATCCATTTCTCCATCCGCTATGTACTCAGAGATCTTCTCGGGAAACAATGTAGATGGTGTTATGGGATAAGCAGGTACGACATCTGGCCTGCTCAATTTAGCACCCAAAGCAGTAGCCATATTTCCTCTTATTGTTATTTTCACCATTTATCTCTCCTCCATTACCATCTGGATCGCTTTAAATGGGCATTCGTTTGCGCATATACCGCACCCCTTACAATAGTCATAATCTGTTACTGGCCCATCATCTGTTTTTTTAATGCAGCCTTCTGGACAAAACTTGTAGCATATCCAGCATTTTTTGCATTTTTCTTTATCTATTATAGGCTTTAAAGTTCTCCAATTTCCGGTTTTGTAGTTTTTTGAAGAACCAGCTATTTCATTTATCGCTCCTAAAGTTATTTTTACCATTTTATTTCCCCCTTGTTTCTTCATATGCTTCTCTAGCAGCTTTCTTGTTTTCTTCTTTCTTCCTGGGAACTTTTTCACCGATCGCTTCTTCAATAGCTTCTATGCCTACGTTGCCAACAGCTTTCGAGTATGCACCCAGTATAGCGGTATTTACAATAGGATTCGTTTTAGCTCCAAGGCCATATTTCATTGCTATTTTAGTAGCATCTATGGTATAAACTTTTGCTTTACCAAATTTGAATTCAGTCGCCTTCTTTGAAGAGTTGATTATTATTTTACCGCCTTCCTTAAGACCTTTTGTCACGTCTATCACATCCAATAACGTCGGATCAAGTATTACAACAGAATCAGGTTCATAGATCTGCGTTTTGAGATCGATGGGTTTTGTATCCATTCGCATAAATGCCGCTACTGGAGCTCCTCTTCTCTCTACCCCGAATATAGGAAACGCCTGAACGTCTTTACCTTCGCGAAATGCTGCATCAGCCAGTATGGTAGCTGCTGTTACTGCACCCTGACCTCCTCTTCCATGGAATCTAACTTCGTACATTTCTTTTTCCATATTATCTCCTCCATTAAAAAAATTCCTCTTTTCTTAATAGTTTTTTCCATTTTTTATTGGTAGCCTCCTGAA
>DAOVEQ010000168.1 GCA_030668905.1 Thermococci archaeon | reverse complement strand
AGTGACCAGGAAATCTAACAGTTTTGTAATCAAGATAATTTAGTTTATTCTCAAATGTTTTTGGTAGAGTAGATGTGCCGCCAGATGTGTAAAAGGCTTCATAAAGTTTATTTCTAAATTTTATATCTTCTAAGCCTGTTAAAGGGTCAACGTATTCTATTTTGGAGTTTTTTATTATTCTTACTTTCTCTACGTACTCGTTTATTAATCCTTCAGGAGAAAAAACTATCTTATATTTTAATGATCCTTGTGGAGTTTGTGGAAGTCCTCCGACCCTCATCCTTATTTCTTTACAATCTTCAGAGTAAGCAAAGGCTGCCAGAACATCCGCTAGGCCCGGCGCAAGTCCGCAGTCGGGAAGAATGGTTATCTCTTGTTTTTCGGCTTCTTCATGAAGACTCAGCTCTTTATCCACTATTGTATCATTCCCACCAAGATCACAGAAGTTAGTTTTGGCCTTCAAAGCCTTTTTTGCAAGTTCATAATTAAATTTGTATGTTACAGCGCTGATAACGCAGTCATATCTTTTCATTATATTTATTATTGAATCCTTAGTAATATTTTCGTTATATATCTCAAATCCACACTTTTTCGCTTTTTTCAGTGCTTCCTCATCGGAATCAACGATACCAATCTCATATCTCTCGAGATAATCAGCTATGGCCTTTCCTATTTTACCGAATCCCAAGATAAGAAATCTCATCGAGATGTGCCTCTCAATAATTCGCCTATAAGCTCTTTCTTGTTCTCAAAGTGTTTTCTTGATGGTTCGAGTACCTTTATTAAACTCTTCGAGATGTTATTTTTCAGATCTAAGGGATGAATCTCTCCTTTCCTGAATGCATTTTCTAACTCTTCATATCTCCAGAATGTTATATCTCCCCCAAACTTTTCAGGTCTGTGGATTGCAAATTCTTTCTCTTCTCCTCTAAAAACTATATACTTGGCAATCTCTAGGATTGGATTGTTCTCTACGACTTTTGCAGGACAGTAAGCTTCTTTTATCTTTTCTCTTATCTCTTCCTCCGAGTCATGAACAAAAATATTTGCCTTTGGCGTGGATTTACTCATCTTGGAGCTTATGCTAAGATCCGTCTTTAAATCTCTGTCAAATCCGGACGTTGCGGGTTCTGTAAGTCCCATGAGAAGATGATAATGGATACAAACAGGTTTTTTGACACCTAACTTTTCGCTCATTTCTCTGGCAAGTATCTGTGCTTTTCTCTGATCCATTCCTGCACATGCTATATCAAGATCCATCTGGAGTATGTCAGAAGCCTGCATCGCGGGATAAATATACTGGGCAACATTCTGCATCTCTCCCTCTTTTCTGCCCATTATAGTCAAACATCTGGTCATCCGCGCGATTGTCGTACCTTTTGTTATTTTTATTACCTTCTCCCAGTAGGATAGATCATCGGAAAGTTCGGATGCCCACAGATATTTTACTCTTTTTTCATCTACACCTAAAGAGCCCCATACTTCTTTAAGGTACTCTCCGGATTTTCGAATTAATTCCAGGTCTCCACCCATTTTTTCATTGATCCACGCGTGCCAGTCCGCTAAAAATAAAATGAATTTTACACCAGCATTTATCATGTCCACTGCTTTCATGGCTGTAACAAGTCCTGTACCAAGATGTGCAAGCCCTGAAGGCTCAAATCCTTGATATGCCAGAGGTGCATCGTTCGTTTCAAAAATATTTCTTAATTCTTCCTGCGTTATTACTTCTTCTGTAGGCAGTCTGTTTACCAGTTCTATCTTATCTTTAAGATCCATAATCCCACCATATATCAAGTTTATTTTCTCTTCGGATTGCTCTATACTCTTTTTCAATCTCTATATTTATATCTTTTGGCAGTTCTTCTTTTTTAAAATAAAAAGTATCATACTTTTTTAAAGACATAACCTGGACTCTTTCAGGAGTTAGCTCTGTGATCATAACATTTTCAAACTCCAGATCTTTTAAAACTTTAAAATCTTTTTGATGCATATTCCTCCACAAGAATCTTTTTTTCTCTCCTGAGAGTGTCCTGACATCCAAGGAGTTTTTAGCCTCTTCTACAAAAAAGATCTCATTATTATGCTCAATGAACATTCCTTTCTTGTATCTTGGCAATCTAAGAACAGATATTACTCGGGATTTATCTTTCCCATATACTTCAAAACTCTTTTTTATCTTTCCACCATACTTTGATCTGAGGAACTCTAATATTTTTGTTGCTGTCCTTTTTGATATAAAATAAAAGTCAATCCCTTCTTTTTTGTCCATGATCTTTGAGATAACATTTTCTTCATTGATATCTTCTATCGTTTCTACAATCCCTTCTTTTTCTTCTTTACTAAGCATGCTCTCTTCTCTTCTCACCTGTATTACCGCCTCATAATATCCTCCATGAACTCTGGAACATGTAAGACATGTGGTATAATCAAAGATTATCTTTGAGAACAGGTCTTCTTCTACTTTAAATTCTTCAGCGACAAGTAATTTGATATTAACATCTATTTTTTCCTCTCTGCAGGAAAACTCTATCTGTATCTGATTCTTTTCCGTATTTTCTATCCTATCAACTATCT
>DAOVEQ010000067.1 GCA_030668905.1 Thermococci archaeon | reverse complement strand
TTTTTAAAGAAAAAAGGGTTACGCCGGGAAGGGGATTTGAACCCCTGATCTCCGAAGAGAACGGGCTTAGCAGGCCCGCGCCGTACCAGACTGGGCCATCCCGGCATGAATGATCATATTACAAAGCCTATATAAATTTTTTTGGATTTAATGACACGCCCGGAGATGGACAGACTCCTCCGGAGTTTCAAAACTGCCCCGTTCTCAACCCTGTGACCTCTCAAGCATCAAACATTCCCCCTACCGCTGTTCCCTTCCGGATCTCACGGGGTTTGGGAGTCAGGAAAGAAGCTCCTTCCCTACAGAAGGAACACTTTCGATGCCGATCAAGAGAGACAGAGTCTCACTGGCGTGAGCAGCTCTCCACACTGGACTTACCTACCGTTCTCCGAGCTTCGACCCCTACCTATAGACGATTTTAGGTTACAGGAGACGCCTAGCCTCCCGGCCTAGTCATTACAATTATGCAGTTAAGTATATAAAATTTACTCTACTAAGCTCTTCACCACTTCTATATTCTCCTTAAAACCTCGTCTTTCATCCACAGGTGTTTCCAGGATCTTGGGAATATCTCGCAACTTAGGGTGATTTATAAAGTTCCTGAAACCTTCAATCCCTATCTTTCCAAGACCTATGTGCTCATGCCTGTCTTTTTTAGATCCGAGCTCGAATTTGGAGTCATTCAGATGTATCAGTTTCAGTTTTTCCAATCCTATGATGCTATCGAACTCGTCTAAAACATTATCAAGAGTACTGACAATGTCATACCCTGAAGCATAAGCATGGCACGTATCCAGAGTCACACCACATTTAATCGTTATATTCTCTATTATATATCTTAAATTCTCAAACTCGCTTCCTATGCCACTAACTGTATTTTCAAGAAGAAGGTAAGCTTTTGTTTCTATGCTGTTTAGAGACTCGACTATCCTCCTCAATCCAATTTTTACATCCTTATTAGATCCTGGGTGGATGTTAATGTAATCTATCCCCAAAAACTCTGCAGTTTCAAACTCTTTTGCCATATTTTCCATGGACTTTTTATGAAGTTCTTTATCCAGAGATGCCAAATTCACAAGATACGAGTTATGAATCACAATGGGTTTTATATCCTCTTTTTTATATCTCTCCTTAAATTCTTCTACTTTTTGAACATCTTTGAACTTCCATCCTCGTGGCGAATGTGAGAATATCTGGGCACAGTTACCACCTATGGATTTTATATTGTCAAATACAGATGGAAACCCTTTTGATATAGAAACATGGGCACCTATTCTCATGTGAGTTATTTTGTCATCTGCTTAATATATTTTTGGATGATCGTTTCTCATAATTTTCTATTCGGTACATTATCACTGCATCCCCCTCCCCCAGGGGTTTCAATTGTGATAATGTCTCCTTTTTTTAGTTTTAATGTGCATTTTCCAGGAATTTTTTTTCCATTCAGTAGATTAACGCCTTTTTTTGCATCTTGGCCTCCAAATAAACCCTTTGGTGCAATCTCTCTCCTCTCAGAGATTATTGATATTATACAGTCAGTCAAAACCTGAATTTCTCTTATTATTCCGTTGCCTCCTTTATAGTTTCCAGAACCTCCAGAGTTATCTCTTAACGAGTATCTAAGAACGCGTAAGGGATATTCCGTTTCTAAAGCTTCTACAGGCGTATTTAGAGTATTTGTCATATGACTGTGGACACCGCTTTCACCGTCATTAAATAAAGATGCACCCATACCACCCCCTATCGTCTCATAATACGTAAAACTCTTATTTTTATGCATCCCTCCAATAATTATGTTGTTCATTGTTCCTTGCGACTGCGCTATAACTCTTTCTGGTACTATCTTCGAAAATGCATCCATGAGAACATCCACAATTCTCTGCGAGGTTTCAACGTTTCCCGCTACTACGGCCTTGGGTTTTTTTGCATTCAAGATCGTTCCTCTCGGAATTTTAACTTTTATGGGCCTGTAGCATCCCTCATTTATCATCAAATCTCTTTGCATTAGTCCTATGATCATATAATAAACTGAAGACAAAGTTATAGATTCCACACAGTTCAAGTTTCCAGAAATCTCTTTGTCAGTACCGGAAAAATCTATAAAAAGCTCATCTTTCTTTTTTTCCACTTCAACTCTTATCTTTATTAATTTCTCCCACTCCAGATAGTCTTCACTTCTTACTTTCATATCTGGCATCCTTTTTAACTCTTTTCTCACAATCTTTTCCGAGTAATTTAAAATTTCTTCTGTATATTGATCAAAATCGGGATATTTTTTATATACATCTATAAATCTTGCTTTACCAATGGAATTAGCTGATATCTGGGCTTTTATATCTCCCTCTCTTTCCTTTTTAGTTCTAACATTACTCAAAATCAGATCCATTATGTCTCTCTGAATTTTACCTTCAGAAATAATCTTTACGGGGGGTATTATCAATCCCTCCTCGTATATCTCTATGGAATCAGAAGGCATGCTCCCCGGAGTTTTTCCGCCGACGTCCGAATGGTGCGCCCTTGTCACCACAAATCCTATAAGTTCTTTATCAAAAACAGGAGAAACCAGGGTTATATCCGGAAGATGAGTCCCACCTAGGTACGGATCGTTTAAAATAAATACATCTCCTTTTTTAAGGTCTTTATCCATGATAGTTTTGACCGCAAACGGCATGGCACCAAGATGCACAGGTATGTGCTCAGCCTGTGCTGTTAGTCTCCCTCGTTTATCGAATACTGCACAGGAACAGTCTTTTCTCTCTTTAATATTGGGAGAATATGCAGTTCTTACTAGTGATACCCCCATCTCTTCCGTAATGCCTATAAGTTTATTTTTGATGATTTCCAAGGTAATAGGATCCATTTTATCGCCTCATAATAATATTCAGATACTCATCTACAAAGATAGTTTCGTTCGGACGGGCTAAAACTGTCGTTTCTTTACCTTCTATTATGCACGGTCCTTTTAGACTCATTTTAGGGGACAATGTATCATAATAGTATACTGGAACTTCGATAATTTCATCAAAATAGGCTTCTCTTGTATAGCTCTCTGTCTTTCTTTTTTCAGCTTTCTTTATCTCTATTTTGTTTACTTTTCCAAAAATCTTACTCCTGAGATTGACGAGTTCTACCTCTTTACTCACATAACCATAAAGCTTTTTATGTGCAGTATTGAAGTCTTTTTCTATTTTGTCAAAGTCTAAAGAGACTATCGGGATATTGATCTCATAACTCTGCCCTTTATATCTCAAATCCATAGATCTTTCTATTCTCTTTAGTTTTTCTATGATTTTCTTTCCATTTTCTTCCATTTTTTTATAAATATCCTCTAATTCCTCAGGACGACACTCTCTCAAAAGTGCTATTCTGGACTGAACAAAATCGCAGGCTGGTTCTGAAACAAGAGTTCCAAGAGCTGAAAGAACTCCCGAGTATCGTGGGATTAAAATTGTTTTTATTCCGATATCCTCAGCGATCCTTCCTGAATGTAAAGGTCCTGCTCCTCCAAACACGAAAAGAGAAAAAACTCTGGGATCGTATCCTCTTTCTACAGATATCACCCTGATAGCGTTAGATATATTGGAATCAGCTACTTTAACTATGCCCAGAGCTGTTTGAATCGGATCTAAATTAATTTTTTCTCCCAATTCTTTAATAGCTTCAAAACTCTTCTTTTTATCCAGTTCAGTACTATCAGCTAATATTTCTGGGAGATACCCCAGAATAAGATTGGCATCTGTTATCGTTGGTCTGTCGCCACCCAAGGAATAACATGCTGGTCCGGGATACGCACCCATACTTTCAGGTCCTACTCTTAGTAATCCCTCATCTATCCACGCAATACTCCCTCCTCCAGCACCTATAGTATGGATATCTATAGATGGAAATTTAATTGGATAACCATCGATTATAGATTCGGTGGTAAGTTTAGGGTTAAGATTCTCTATGAGAGAGACATCGCAGGAAGTTCCTCCCATATCCATTGTAATAACATCTTTAAATCCTATCATTTCTGAAATGAAAACAGCTGCCTTTACCCCTGCAGCAGGCCCAGAGAGTATCGTCTTTGCAGGAATGATCCTTGCATTTTCTGAGGACACTGTATTCCCGTTCGATTGAATCATGTTTATATTCATATTTAGCGAGTTTTCAAGAAAAAAGAGGTATTTACTCATTGCGGGCATAACATAAGAGTTTACTACTGTTGTAGACATTCTTTCATACTCTCTGAATTCAGGGAGTACCTCAGATGATATTGAAACTGGAATTTTGATTAATTTTTTTATTTTCTTTTCATGAACAGGATTTATATATGAAAATAAAAGACATGCTGTTACTGCTTCGTAATTATCAAAATTTAATTTTTTCATATCATTTTCATTTAACCTTTTTACAACTCTACCTTCTGAATCTATCCTCTCCTCTACCTCAAATCTATCCCCTCTATTTACTAGAGGCTTATGTTTTCTTACAAAAAAATCATAAAGCCTTGGTCTATTCTGTCTCCCTATCTCCAGAGTATCTTTGAATCCCTTTGTGGTAATTAAAGCAATCTTTGCACCTTTTTTTTCTATCAAAATATTCGTTGCATGAGTCGTACCATGCGCAAAATAATCTATTTCTCCCAGTCTTTTTACACCTTCAATTATAGCTTCTGCGGGATTCCGTGGAGTAGAGGGAATCTTTAAAGTTTTTACGTTACCATCTCTAACGAGAATAAAATCTGTGAATGTTCCACCTATGTCTGCTCCTAATATTGTCGGCATCACTTATCATTCGTCGAGATTTTTAAAAAGGTTATTGGAGGATTATACTTGCTACAAAAATACCCCCCCAAGAGGAGAATCTTACATTTTTGTACCCGTATTTCCTAAGTTCTTCAAGCAGTTCCTCTTTTTTAAATCCTTTTCTAACTATAAATGGTGGTTTTATCTCATGGCTTATCTTATCAAGGGCATTCTGAAAACATTTTTCAATGAAAAAATCGCTGTATAATTTTCCTATGATCGTTATTTCAGAGTTTGTAATTCTTTCGCAGTCTTTTATAATTTTTTCATCAAGATCTATCGCAAAAAAACAGGATTTATCCACAATTTTATCTGGAAGAAGATCAAAACTCTCCACAGACGTGACATAGGGAAGATCGGTCTTTTGAAGTAGGAAAACTCTTCCTGACAATGTAACTTTTTTTGATATTCTCTTAATAAGCTCTAATCCTATATGCATGAGGAAAGGATGCCTCATACGTTTTGAAGCCACTAATACCTTTTCACCCTCTTTGAGATTAAGAGAATCAACTATGAACTTGAGATAATCATCAAGGAAATTTATTCCTATGGAAAGTACACAATCAGATATCCAGGTAAAGATATTCTCAAACTCCTGAATTCCTTTTTCTGACAGAGAATAATAAATTCTATTATCCTTTTTTACTCCTTCTATCAATCCCAAATTTTCCAATCTTTTTAAGTTTGGATAAAGTCTTCCTGAAGAAACATTTAAGTTCTTCATAAGCTCCAATCCATATTTAGGACTGAATTTTAATTCCTTTAAAATCTCCAGCTGAAAAAAAGTTAAGTCTCTGACTACCATAAGAATAATACAAGGAAATACTATATAAGCTTTTTGGCATATGAGTGTAAGACTTGTTGAATAATATATCAAAAAAGAGATAAAATTGAGGCTACTCTTCTGGGTTATCTCTCCTAATTTTACTCATGGATATCCCATATTTTACTAAGCATGTAGCGATGATCAATGCACATACGACCCCGTCTAAAACATGAACACCAAGTCTTTCCTCTAGACCCTTATCTAATCCCGTCATTCTGGTATACTCAACACAAGCTTCGTTAATCTGGGATGTATAAAGTTTTTTCCCAATTTCAGCATGTTTTTTTATTTCTTGAAAAGTTTATGCAGGATTTTCTCCCTGTTTGTCTCTTC
>DAOVEQ010000185.1 GCA_030668905.1 Thermococci archaeon | reverse complement strand
TATTCATCCGGATCATTTATTTTCCACCTCAATGCTTTAAATAAGCGATCTATAAAGTCAGCTCTTATGGTAGCTTCACTGAGTTCTTCCATCTCCTTTCGAGTTTTTGATTTTGAAAGCCTTCTATATTCGTCTATCAATGATCCTATATTACTTCTTATAATCTCTTTTTCATTCATCTCGATCACTTATATCCTCAACTAGGATATACCTTCCAACTCTTCTACCTTCAACATTAAAAAACTTGTTGAGTAAACTTTTCTCAATTTTATGTAAAACAGATTTTTGTCCCAGTTCTTTTGCTTTTTCCAGGTCAATTCCTATTAACTGTTCGGTGATATCTTTATTTAGCAGTATATCCTGTATATCGTTATCCTTTAACAGAGCTTTCACTCTTAAATCATAGATACCTTCCACATTTCCATGTTCTGGGCAAACTTCGTTTATTAAGGCTCTTTTGCAGGAAGGGCATCTTTTAATTAAACCGCTGCCGTAATAGATGCGTATTATTTTGCCATGTAACTTTGTTAGAAAAGAAACTTCAATATTTTCATCAATGGGAGTGATAATTGTATTTTTATTGAGATTTACTTGAAGTTTTCCTTGCCAGGAACCAGTAACTAAGTTCTTAAATTCATAACATTTATCTTCTTCCAGCAAAGGATGATCTGACTGTTTCCAAGTTATGAACTTGATTGTTCCCGTTTCATCTCCTAACAGCCCTATTTGTGATATGGATTCACTTTCAGAGTTCCAAAGCTGAAAGACCTTTGCTTTTAAATTTATCCAACTATTTTCTCTGCGCATATCTTTAATTTTAATGAACTCTCTTTTCATTTCCCATCCCCTCTTATTCTCACCCAGAGATTTTTTGTTATTAAACTTATTATCTTATCACACCTATTCTATATAAAATTTCCGAAAGATAAATCTCATTTCCCCCTCCTAACCACAAAACTCAATACAATAAAGAAAAGTATTTCAAAGGGAATTACTATTACACAGCTTAAACTTGCTCTTTGTCCAAAAAGTTCCAGAGCTATGGCCGCAGATAATGCACAGTTTTTAAAAGTTGAGAAAAGTGTAAGTGTTATCCTTTTTTTCATCTCTGTCTTTTTTAAAATATGGAATACTGAAAATCCGATTACAAAAGATTTGAGAAAACCTATTATAAACAGATATATCATCTCTGTTTTGAAAAACTCATCACTATTTATTCCTATTATGGTATAGATCACAATAAACATGAGGAGAGTTATGATATGCTCCTTGTTGTTTTTTATCTTTGCATGGAGTCTTGTTTTGGAAACTAAAAAAGCAAGGAGCATTGGAAGGATTATGAACTCAAACAATGTTTTTAACAATCCTGAATAGCTCACCCTTTCTCCGAAGATGATGAAGATGATTATTGGAGCTATAAAGATAGAACTTAAATACGCTACACTCTCTCCTATAAGAGAAAGCCTTAAATCTCCTTTGAGTATGTATGTAAAAGGGATTACTGCAACTGCTGGCGGAAATACAGCTAAAACTACAAAACCTTCAAAAAACTCCAGCTCAAGAAAAGATCCAGATATGATAAGAAATCCTCCTAAGACAATATAACTGAAAAATAAAATCAGCAGAATGTCTCTTCTATTTCCTATCTTTCTTGTAAATTCTAGATCCAGTAGAGAAAGAAACATCAGTACAATAAGCATAAAAACTAGATACCTCTCAAACACCGAGGAATATTGTGGGCATAAAATCCCCAATATGAGGGCGAATATAAATACAGTTTTCGTGTCCATGAGACCTCTTTATTGGTATCTTTTTAAATTTTTGTTGAGCCATTTTCGAAAAAGATATAAACTGTCAAATTCAATGGATATATAGAGGTAAAAAAATGAGAGCTTATGATTTAATAAAAATAAAGAATAGGGGAATCATAGAACTTCCAGAAGATATTGCATTAGAACTGGGAATCGTGGATGGAGCTTACTTACTGGCAGAAATAGATGAAAGAACAAAAGAGATATCTTTTGAGAGAATTGCCCTCCCGGGTAAGGATCTTGTGGAGATAAATGCAGTCTTGGAGGATAAACC
>DAOVEQ010000211.1 GCA_030668905.1 Thermococci archaeon | reverse complement strand
GACTGCGATCTCTCTAAACTTGGATATGAACTGACTTTTTTCGTCCATGTGGACACAGAGATATCGAAACTTAAAAAAGTAGCAAAAGAGATGGAAAAGTACAGTGAGTTATACTCAATACATATAGCTACAGGAGAGCATGACATTGTTGGCATGGGGGTGGCAAGGGATACAGATCATCTTTATGAGATTATAGAAAATAAGATATCCCAGATAGACGGAGCAGAAAAAACTCTGACATATATCTCCCTGAAAATGATAAAAGACGTGGAAAAAATAGATGTAGTTACGAGGTAACTATTTTCCTTATATTTTCCTGCGTTTCTTTAGGCGGTGTTCTCGTATTTACCATGTATAAATCTACTAATTTAAAATAGCTCTTGAAAAACTCTTTTCTTATCCTTGTTTTTCTTTCGTTTTTTACTAATTGATGGGGATTGCAAAAATCATTTTTCAATAAATAATCCAGAGATTCCTTCCAATTCATCTCATAATACAGCTCTTTCTCGTCGCTCCTTTTTAAAAATATTACTTTTTGCATTGTGGTTTCATCTTTTGTTCTTGTCTTTCCAATAACCCAGGATATATCTACAACAGCTCTCTGTCTCGTGTCAAATTCAACATTTTTAATTATTTTCTGGAACTCTGGATATATACTGGCGATGTCCTTTCTTATGTAGCAGTTCTTTTCAGAAGCTCTTGCCACTACAGAGTCTCCTAAAATCTGGGTATAGTACCAGTCATCGGCTATTAATTTAGTGTTTTTCAAAAGTAAAAGTCCATAAGAATGCGTCGTTTTTCCGGTCCCCGACGGTGCTATCATAGATACACCATTTCCTTTATAATCTATAGCGGCACCATGGACAGAGTATCTTGAGTTGATGGAGTGATACTCTTCAAGGAAATCTCCTGCCACTGCGAGAGCCAAACTTTTTACATATCCATAATATTTAGAGTTTAAAATAAAACAGGTCTTTGATATCGGCTCATAAAAAACTTTAAGCTCTTTTCCGTTGTTCAATGCAAAGATTCTTCCATGAGGTCTTATATATTCTAGCATGTGCTTGAAATTGTCTTCCCACATATCTTTAAAATCATGGCTATCTGTCAAAAGTTTTATACACATTCCCGCAATATCTGCTTTTCTTTCATAAAGGATTTTGTCCTTGAACTCCTCTATAAATTGATCCTTTTTATCTGGATAAATCTCTTCTACTTCATACATGTGATACGATAAGAAAGAGAAGATATAAACTTTATGGATAAAAAGATAACTTTTTAAAAAGAGAGATAAACTAAAAATATGTTTAAAAAGAGTCTCATGCTCTTTGGTACCAATATTCTGAATAGAGGTTTTAATTTTATATTCAGAGTTCTTCTTAAAAATATTTTGAGCACTACGGA
>DAOVEQ010000121.1 GCA_030668905.1 Thermococci archaeon | reverse complement strand
AGCGGTCTGGATATTCCCAGTCCCTGCAGAGCCTGATAAAACGGTAATAGATATAATCAAAGGATTCCCAAGACTCTGGGGTTATGATCTAAAAGAAATAACCGATGATAATATATCTGGAGCATTTTCCTTAATGAGACTATCTCAAGTCTATACTTTTCCATTTGTGTTTCTATTTGGTTTTGGAGGTATAGGTAAAGAGGCGGAGAGTACGGGAGCAGGAGATATAGGAGAAGTTACAGTCCATGAGCATATAGAAAAAATGGGTTTAACTACCGAATTGGTCACTACAGAAGACGGAAATGCATTTTACAACTACCTGACTGACAAAAAATTGGAAATGCCTTCTAATCTAAAATCAATTTTAGAAAATTATATAGGTGAAGAATATTCTTTTGTGATTTCTTGGATTTCGGATATTGAAAAGTTCAAACAAGAATCTGCAACAAAAGACAGATATGGTAGAATCATTAATACTATCGGGGTTTCTATTACTTTTCCAGCGGATAAAATTTACTTCCCTTTGAAACCAACAAGCGTTTACGGAAGCCAAAAAGTTCCAATATTAATTTACGTGATGGGACATGTTACACCAGAACTTTATCTAGAAATTAAAAAAGAAAGTCAAGTTAACTATTTTGTTCAAAAATACTATAATGTGCCTAATGAGTTATCATCATTCTTTAATAGTAAGACGAGACTTGAAGACTTGAAATACACAAAAATTAAAATAAATACACCTTCAAAATATTTAACTGAAGATTTATGGATAAAAGATTCTGCTCCTGCTGATGTTGTTTTAGCAGATTTTGTGAATAGATATGTCTGGATATGGGGCATAGTATTCTTTATACTAAGTTCGTGTTTAGCAAGTATGTTTGCTGGGATAATTACTTTTAGAAAAGACCAGCCAGACAAGAAAAAATTTGCATTGTTTGGTTTGTGGAACTTTTTGACTTTAATTGGTTTTGCTGTTGCATCTATATTCCTCAGAACTATAAAACTAAAACCAGAATTGGAACAACAACTTAAATCACAAGGAATTACAGTTTGGGATAGTAGAAAAATTTTGTTTGTATTCTTATTTACAGTATTTTTCTTAATTATAACTTTTGTTTTTCAAATTGTTTTACAATCTATTTTTTAGCTCGCCCCCGAAAACTCTTCGCAAAACTTCGTTTTGCTCGTCCTCACTACATTCGGAGAATATAACAGCGGATAAAAGGGAAATCAAAGATTTCCCCAAATTGCTTTCTACAACTTCCTTTATCCGCAAAACCTTATACAAGATCTATTTAACTTAAACAGAGGAGAAGATCGTATGACTAATAATAAATGGACTCTTATTCCCACTATACTCATGTTGGCTGGATTGACCATTATCCTAGCTGTGCCCACAGCCTATGAAGGACCATTACTCCTCTACATCAATGAGCAACACGCTATCCGATTGGTAGATGCCATAGGTTTAGTTCTATTTGTGCCGAGCTGGTTGTACCTTAGCATAGTCTTGCTCCGACGATATCTCAGGAAAGACTAAAAGAGACTCATTCTCACCAGATACTTCAAAAAAAGAGGCCATATCTCTGGAGATGATAAAATTATTTTGAGTAGGGAAGAATGTCTATCAAAATTACAGGATTCTTCTATTTTTGTTCTGTTTTTTTTAACAAAATTATAGAATCTGATCATATCTTCATTACTAATATTGTCATAAATTTTTTTACCTAATAAGCCGAATAGTATCTGTTTTCCAAATGATTTTTTCCATTCGGAATCATATTTCTCTATTTTATCTCTTAAAAATAAATTTCCAGCTATATCCGCTGCTTTTATCCCGTAATAAAGTCCTCCACCTGTCAACGGTTTTGTCTGCGATCCCGCATCTCCTATCAAAAAAACATTGTTCTTATACGTATTTATACGACCTATGGGAATTAATCCTCCCGTTTTATTTATCACTTTTCCTTTTGAAAGACGAAGATCGTTATAGGGATCCTTAGATATTACACCTATTCTACAGATTTTACTATTTTCTGGGATTATCCATGAGAATGGTTTCAGGAAAAAGGAGATCATGTCATCTTCATGCTCGTACTCTACAGTATGCTGAATAGATTTCAAATATGAGGGTTCTTTGTTGGATACGTAATTTCTTACCGTCGAACGAACGCCGTCACATCCTACAAGGTATTTAGAATAGTATATGCCCTTGTTTGTCTTGATCTCTATCTTGTCTTTCTTTATTTTTGCAGCCAGAAAACTTTCTTTAAAGGATATATCTAAGTCTTTGCTTAGATTTTTATCGAATTTTTCTCTGTCGAGCACATAGGCAACGTTTTTTTTCCTCAATGCAAAATATTCTTCATTATAGTGTATATACGCACCATTAATCTTGTTTATGTACTCTTTTTCCACATATTTGAAAATATTTTCTCCAACGAGACCTGCACACTGCACAGGTTTTCCTACTTCAGCATGTTCCTCTATAAGCTTATAATTGAATTCCTTAGTTTTTTGCGTGAAATAACATCCTATAGGCCCCGCGCCAACGATAAAGAGATCATACATCTATATCCCTCAAAAACTCTAAAGAATACTCGAAAATATTCTTTTTTAAAAAAGCATTTTTATATAAATTTTCAAAATAATCTTTAACCTTTTTTAGGATATAATGATCATACGAAAACTCAAATCCCTTTATATTCGCTAAAAGCAGGTGTTCTGAAGGTGCAGGCGGTATTTTTTCATCTGTTCTCTCTTCTAAAAGAGTTTCTAACTCCTCAATTCCTATTTTACCTTCCCCTACTTTCATTATCGCATTTGCCAATCTTCTCACCATCTCCCACAGAAAACTCTCACCTGTAAAATCCAGTCTTATGTGATCGTCTATGAAAGGTTTTACATCTATTTTTTTTGTATAATCCACTGTTTTTGTCCTGTCCTTCTTACAGAAATTAAAGAAATCATGCTTACCAGAGATTAAACGACATGCTTCTTCTACCATATCTGTATCAAAATTTTTGAATAGAAAATAGGAGTATCTCTTTTCAAAAGGCTTTTTCCATGACACAGCTTTTCCGTAAAGCCATATTCTATCAAAAGAGTACCGTCTGAGATTTATATCTTCCTCAACAAAAATAACATTGCCCAATGCTGAGACTCCTTTGTCTGTTCTGCTTAAGATTCTAGCATTGAAAAATTTTCTAAGTTGACCCTCTACAGTAACTTTATCTTTCTGTATCTGCGAGCCGAAAAAACCACTGCCGTCATAAGCAAGTTTAACAGCTATCACACCAATCTCACTGTCTCTAAATTCATAGGTGCTCTTGTCTCTATCCTGTATTTCTTATAGATAGAACTTGCTAGATCCATACTTTTCTGAGCTTCTCCATGACCTATAAGAATCCTCTGAACTTTTCTGCTCATGGCTCTTACAAATCTCATCAACTGTTTCCTGTCAGAGTGTCCTGAAAATCCTTCTATGGTATGGATCTCCATATTCACCTTTATTACCTTCGTTTTTCCATTACCCTCTCTTATAGGGATCTCGTTCCAGCCTTTTTGTATCCTCCTACCCATCGTTCCTTCTCCCTGATAACTAACAAATACTAAGGTATTTCTTGGGTCATCGGCAAGAGCCTTGAAGTACTCTACAGAAGGCCCGCCGATAAGCATCCCTGACGTTGCTACAATTATGCATGGATCGCCCTCAATTATGTCCTGCCTTTTAGAGCTATTTCCCACACTTTCAAGAGATTCAGTAAGAAATGGATTCTGATCTTTTGTAAATATAAGCGATCTCAAGTTTTTGGAAAGATACTCCGGGTAAGCTGTATGTATCGCTGTAGCCTCCCAGATCATCCCATCTATGAATATAGGAACCTTTTCCAAAACACCTCTTCTCATATAATCT
>DAOVEQ010000183.1 GCA_030668905.1 Thermococci archaeon | reverse complement strand
ATCAATTTCTTTTTTGACCAACTCAAAGAGCTTCTGAGCTCGTTTTCGATCTTCAGGTGTTATTTCTTCCGAAAGTGGAAACGGTCTTTCATCGCCAAAGGACTTAAGCTTCCATCCTAGTCTTTCAGTTCCTTTGTGTATTTCCTCCCATGCGCTATGAGCAGTAGGCCCTGAAGCACATGTCATCCCCTTGGCAACATTTACGAGAAAAGTATATCCAGAGTACCCTCCAATATCTACAACATCACAATCTGTTCCTAACGATTTCAAAACCCCCGTAACTGCACCTAAGTATGTAAGCCAGGCATCCCCTATTTGAGGCGGATTTGTGACTGTTTTTTCGTCCATAGGATTCTCTATCGCTTCATAACCTTTTGAATACTGGGATTTAATTTTTTTTATGTGCGTTAATTCTCTGGCCTTTGAATCTATATAAAAAGTGGCAACAGCTTCAAGAAAGTTCTGACCATCTTTTGTTATCTGATATATACCTCGTTCATATCGCTCAGCGAAACCTTTATTCATTAGTCGGGTCAGATGATTCGCTAGAGCTGTCTTGCTCAACTTTGCGACATCAAGAAGGAAAGAAAACTTCTTGGGTCCATCTACGAGAAGGGCTAATACCTGCAATCTATGGGTATGAGCAGCAGTTTTTATAAGATCTGAAACTTCATCAGGAGATCTTAGTAGAATTGATTTTAGTTCATGTGTATTTATCTTCTTGTTCATAATCTATCACCTTATACAATTATCGTTTGAAGTTTATAAAGCTTTCTATGAACAATGATACTAAAATCTATGAACTTCATATAAATAGGAGATAACCTGTATCTCTTTTTTTCAGTAAATTAGTGCAGAAAAAGGAACTGCATATAACGTTCCCGCCGTTAAAAAGATGAGTTTGGAGCGAATATGCAGCGATAAATATAAATGTTACTGTATCGGAGGAAATCCATGAAAAAAAAGAATCTAAAGATAATAGGATTATTTGTAATAGGTATCCTTATAATTCTCTTTATTATGAAATACATAGGAATTCATGAGATATTGGAAGTTTTAAAAAACATTAAATTGTCATTTTTGTTATTAGGACTACTTATACAACTTTTTCTTTTTGGACTCTGGGGATATAGATGGAAAATAATTTTAGAAGCTGCAAAAGAGAAAATATCTATCAAAAATCTTTATCTCTCTCTTTTCATAGGTGTTTTGTTTAACAATATAACTCCCGCTGCAAAGACTGGCGGAGAGCCTGTAAGAGCTTATATTCTGAGCAAAATGGAAAGTATAAGCTCTGAAAGAGCTTTTGCGACGATAACAGCGGACAGAGTGTTCGATAGTTTCCCGTACGCACTTCTTTCCCTATTTTCTGTTCTTTACTTATTTTTTTTCAAGAATATACCCGTCTGGGTCACATACGTTTTAGTTTTTGCATTATTTTTTTCTATATTTATCTTAGTGGCAACAGTCTATCTCTGCATAAATCTGAAAATGGCAAAAAGACTTATTCTTGGATTAATGAACTTTGTCGGCAGATTTTTTCCAAAGATAAAAGAATATTCACATTCAGTCGAGGAAAAGATTATAACTTTTAACTCTACAGTATTGAGAATAAGCAAAGATAAAACAGCAATGGCAAAAGCAATGGTAATATCTTTCTTGATATTATTTTGTGGATTTTTTAGAGTTTATTTCGTGTTCCTAGCTGCTGGATATAATGTAAGTTTTATAGTGCCTATAATTGTCACTATAATTGCGATACAGGTAAATATAGTACCTCTACTTCCTGGAGGATTGGGAACAACAGAAGGAGTAATGGTCATAATATTCTCTATTTTTGGTGTTCCGATTGCGGTTTCAGCCTCTGTTGCATTATTAGATAGGTTATTATCATACTGGCTTGGTATATCCATCGGTGCTATCTGTTTTTTCCATTCTCATATATCCATAAAAAGGGAAACTGAAAAATGAAATAATTAAGATATTTTACCAGCACCTGAAATGAATGCCAAAAGTTTAAAAATAGAGAGAATTTATATAGCTTTGTAATACATGGTAGGAGATGATGAAAAATGAAAGCGCAGTTTAGAATGCAAGGTGTTCTCTGATGTCAAACTCGAATTATCACTTTTCTCGT
>DAOVEQ010000053.1 GCA_030668905.1 Thermococci archaeon | reverse complement strand
GCCGCACCAAAACTACCGTTGTCAGTATCTAGAGAATCAATGACAAACTCAAGAGAATTTCCTGACAGAGCTTGAGGATCACGATCACTGCTTACATTTAAATTCCAATCTGCGTTATAAACTATCCATGGTTCTATACATGGGGGATTTGGATCATGACATAAATCATCCATATTATCCCATGAATCAATATCGGCAATCGGTGAAGGTAACTTGTAATCTCCATTAGCATCTGTTTTCGTTGTGTATCTCTCCTTATAGTAGCAGGCAACTACTATAGCACCTTCGATTTCCTCCCCACTATCATAAATTCCATTGTCATTCTTATCTTCAAAAACTTTTCCTTCGATATATCCATCCTCACCACGTTTTGGTCCTGTTACTTTCCTTAGGGATATATAATCAAATAAATAGTGATAACTCCCAGAACTTGGCCTGCCTAACTCTGAGAATGCTACTTTGATTACGTGGGAAAGATCAACACTTCCTCCATCAGGATTGGATAAATTAATTGTAATTTTTTCCCAGTTTGTAGAAACCGTACTAACATCCCAATAAGCTATACCACTAGGGGAATCTATTTTAAGTCTAAAAGAAGACAGGATAGGAGTTTTTACCCAAAATTCTAGATAATTATAAGGTGAAAAATCTTCATTGATCTCTGAAACACCAAATTCTCCATCATCCATGTCGTCGTGCATGATAATAAATTCCAGGCACCCCAAGCCCTGCTTTTGATCAATGTAGTTTTCTATTAACTCCCAAGCAGCAAGATATATAACATCAAATAAATAATGATACTCTCCAGAACCTGGTCTATCCAAGCTTGAGAATGCTACTTTGATTATCTGCGAAAGATCAGCACTTCCTCCACTGGGATTGGACAAATCGATTATAATTCCTTCCCAGTTTGTAGAAGACGTACTGACATCCCAATAGGATGTGTCTCCTGGAGATTCCATTTCAAACCTAAAAGAAGATGGAACAGAAGTCTTTGCCCAAAACTTTAGATACCCATAAGACGAAAAATCTTCATTAATTCCCGAAATGCTAAACCTTCCACCACCTAGTAGGGGATCTTCTGGGTCAGTGCTCTCAATGGTAAACTCCAAACATCCTGATCCCTCATGTTGATCAGAATTGTTTACCGTTAAAGTCCAAGCAGCGTTTTCTGATGCCCACGATTGGCTATCAACTCCTAGAAGACCATCCATGTCATCCCACATCGGTGATAAAACTGTCCACAGGTCTGTACATGGGGAATCATTAGAATGACATAAATCATCCATGTCATCCCACGGTACTGTCAAAGCTGCCTCAACTTCTACAAAATAGGGAAATGCTAAAACCAAAACTAAGGAGACCACGTATATTTTCTTTTCCAGCTTTTTCAATCTCATCATCTCGTGAGCTTTTTGAGTCTTGTTAATCTTGCTTTGAGAATTTCCAGTTCCTCTCTTGTTAGAGCTCCACCCCTGAGTCTTGCAACTTCTGCATTCAAAACAGCTATCTTCAAGGATAAAATCAGATTTAGTATCAAACTTACTAATGTCAGCGCAAATAAAATAGGTACGTTTGCTTGTAATATCTCCATGAAGGTCATTTAATCCCTCCCAAAGAGAGCCTTGAAAATTCTCTTCAGCGGATTCTCTGGTGCTGGAGGTATATACTTCTCACCCAGCAAATCGGCAGCAAGCTTCTTTAAGGCTATCGAAGCAGATGAGTTTGGGTTCCTTACTACAAGAGGTTCTCCAAATGCTGCAGCTCTTTTGACCTCAGGATCTTCTGGAATAACAGCTATAACTTCTGTCTCCAGTATCGTCGCTACCTCTTCTTTCGAGAGTTCTGTCATATCAAATCCGACTCTATTGAGAACAGCACCAACTACATGTGTTCCCAGCTTTTCAGCTACTATCTTAGTTTTCAAAGCATCACTCATCGATGTTATCTCGGGATTCACCACAAGAACCAAGTTCTGCGCAGCAGCGATAGCTGTGACAGCATCCACTTCCAATCCCGGAGCTCCGTCTATCAAAAGGTAATCCGCTGACCCTATAAGAGTCTTTAGAACATTTTCAAGCTTTCTTGGATCTGCTTTTTGTACACCGCTTAAGGATAACCCTGCAGGTAATATTTTTACTCCTTCAGGACCATCATATATTGCCTCTTCAGGTTCGGCTTCTCCCGCTAAAACTTCATGAAGCGTTACAGGCATTCCCTCCATGCCCAACATCAACTCCAGATTAGCCATGTCTATATCTGCATCCAAAATCATTACCTTTTTTCCTCTCTGTGCTAGAGCTATTCCTAAATTTGCACATACTGTTGTCTTCCCAGTTCCGCCTTTTCCTGATGCTATTACTATAGATTGACCCATAAACTATCCTCCTCAAAGTAATGCTTCAATTTTTTTTCCAATCTCCTTCGCATCTTCCATTATCTTTGCAATTGTAGAATTTTTCCTTGTTCTAACAAAAAGATAAACATTTCCTACATCTACAACTAACATGTCCCCCTTCTTGCCTTCTATCATGATATAATCGATCGCTCCTACCTTTGTAGATTCTACATTTCTTACAAGTCTGTTAAAAACTTCTGCCGCTATTACACTGCTTCTTTCTATTTTCATCTCTGGGGGAGCATCCATAGCTACCATAAATCCTCCTTTTTCTATGACACTACTGCCCATTACTCCTCCGTTCTCTTGTTTAAATTTAGTAAGAAGTTTTTCTATTATCATTTTTTCTCACCTTTTAATTCTCTGAGTATACTTTTAAGTTTAAGCCTTATTAATCCCAAGTTAACTTTTGTTTCAGTAACTATCCCTACCAGAAAATTCCCACTTTTTGCAATGATCATCTTTCCTTCGAATCCACTGACCATTACCTGTTCCAGATCACCCATTCCCGTGGATTTAGCCGTTTTATCGGAAACACCATAAATATCTTTTAAAATTTCTGACAAGGTCGCACTTTCTTCAGGAGAAAGATCAGAGACAATCGGATTGTCTCCTTCAATTATCCCTACATGGGCTATCCCTTCTATTTTCTTTAAATCAGCTACCACTCTGTCTATCATTAAAATCACCTATTAGTTTATTGATAAACTACTATATAAACTTAATCTTTTTTATTCTTTTTGCAAAGAATCGTAAAATTTAAATAGAAGCGTGGGTAAAAATGATAAAGCGGCTGTAGTGTAGTGGTTAGCACTTGGGCCTTCCAAGCCTACGACCCGGGTTCGAATCCCGGCAGCCGCATAACCCTTTTTTCTTTAGAAAAGAAAAAACGGTTCTCCAAAAAAGAAACAAATTATTTATCTGAAGGAAGAGATTAGAAAGAGAAACCTTGGTGTCTCTTCTGAAGAAACCGTTCTGGAAAGAAACAATAAAATAATTATCAAAGGAAGAGGGTAAAACAAGTGGATGTAGTTCTGAAGGAACTACATCTATCTGTTGACGAAAATCTTGTATGTATATCACTGTGCGAGTCGTGCGTCTAATGATGGGAACACAAAACTATTTATAATCTCACAACTAATAGAATAAGGATCACTATGTTAAAAGAAAAAAGTACGGTATGGAAATATTTTTAATAATTTGTTATTTACACTATAAAGGAGGTTAGTATGAGTGATCAGGGATTAGAAAAGAAGCCGGGAATATTGATTATAGATGATGATCCTGGGATAGGGAGAACTCTTTCCGATATACTTAATCTTGAGGGATATCTTCCTATTGTAGCCCTGACGGGAAAGGAAGGAATTGCCAGAGTAAAGAATAAAGATATTTCCTTGGCTTTAATTGATCTCAAACTCCCTGACATGCCTGGAATTAATGTATTAAAAGAGATCAAAAAGATCTCTCCTGAGATAGAGATTATTATACTAACAGGATATGCTTCATTGGACTCGGCTATAGACGCCATTAATCTCGGAGTCTTCAGCTACATTCAAAAACCGTATGAACCTAAGGAGTTGATTATAGCTATCAAAAGGGCTCTAGAAAAAAGAAAAATAGAAGAAGCTCTCTACGATGAAAAAGAAAGATTTCAATCTTTAATAGAAAGATCCCCTCTTGGAGTATCAATGATTGATAAAAATAGCTGCTATAAATATATCAATCCTAAGTTTATTGAAATGTTTGGTTATACTCTCGAAGATATTCCTACGGGGAAAGAATGGTTTAAGAAGACATGTCCCAATCCGGAATATAGAAAGGAAGTCATTTCAACGTGGATCAATGACCTAAAAAAGGCAAAACATGGAGAAGCAAGACCCCGAACATTTACAGTAAAATGCAAAGATGGCTCGAAGAAGGTGATTTACTTTAGACCTGTTACAATTGGAAAGGGAGATCAGTTTGTTACATACGAGGATACAACTGAGCGTAAAAAAGCAGAAGAAAAATACATGAATCAGTTGAAAAGTCTGGTTAAGATAGGAAACGAGATGAGAATGAACTTAGAACTGGAAAAGTTACTTCAAAACATTTGCGAAACTATAACAAAAGCCCTTGGTTGGCGACAGGTTATTTTATCCTTACGAGATTACGAGAAAGGAACATCGCAGCCATTTGCTGTAGCAGGGTATGATGAAAAAAAGGCACAAGAGATACTCTCCAACTCTCCTATTTCTATAGAAGCTGCCAAGAGATTTCTTCGTGACGAATTTAAGATAAGCGAGTCATATTACATTGATCATACTCACTGGGAAGAGATGAAAAAGTATCCGGGAGAGCTGGTCATAACCCCTGCAAGAAATCCTAAACCTGACGGATGGGATGAGAAAGATGTATTGCTGATCCCTATTCAAAGTTCAGAACAGATTCTTGGGTTTATCTCACCTGATAATCCCATAGATGGAGAAAGACCTACCTACAGAAAGATACAGGCATTAGAAATATTTGCCAATCAAGCAGCGATCGCTATCGAGAACGCAAGACTTTATGCTGAACTTCGAGACGAGCGCAATCGTATAGAGTTCTATATCGATCTGATGGGTCATGACATAAACAATTTAAATCAGGGCGTGATAGGATATCTCGAATTATTATTGTTAATGCACGATTTTCCAGATAAATTCACAAGGTATGTTAAAATAGCTCTTGATCAGGTTCAGAGAAGTGCAAACCTGATCCAGAATGTAAAAAAACTTTCTGCGCTTCAGAAGGGTAAAACTGAGCTAAAAACAATAGACGTATACCCCCATTTTAAACAGGCTGTTGAGAATGTAAGAAGATCATTTTCATCAAAGGATATAAAAATTAATTCTAATATTGTAAAGGAAAAATATTTTGTCAGAGCTAACGAGTTAATGGTGGACGTTTTCTCAAACTTATTGAACAATGCCGTGAAATATGATAAACATGATATAGTGAAGATAGACATCGAGATCAGTGAAAACGAAAAATACTGGAGTATAGAGTTCAAGGATAGAGGACCGGGGATCAGAGATATCCAGAAGGAACTCATTTTTAAAAGACTCGAGAGATTGGATAGGAGTATTCGTGGTTCTGGAGTAGGGCTGACTTTAGTAGATTACATTCTAAAAAGTTATAACGGAAAGATCTGGGTTGATGATAGAGTTAAAGAAGACACGACCCATGGAAGCAATTTTATTGTGCTCTTGCCGAGAGAAACAAAAGAGATTTAAATAAGGAATATGAAAAGTGATTGAGCGGAGGTTACCGAGTTTGGCCAAAGGTGCAGGATTCAGGGTCCTGTCTCGTAGGAGTTCGGGGGTTCAAATCCCCTCCTCCGCACTGCGAACCCAGTGCACATGTTAGGCGACATTCGTCATATGTAGATGTAGGCTTTGCCTACATCCAAGTGTTGCGAAGTCCCCTTTTTTTCTTTCAAAAAGAGAAAAGCTGCACCAAAAAAGAAACAAAATTAGACTTAGATCCGTGAAGGAGGGAATCAATGGATATTCAAGTTTTAGGAGGAGATAGAGAGATCGGCGGCAATAAGATTTTGGTAACTCATGGAGATACTCGAATTTTACTGGATTTCGGAATGAGTTTTTCAAAATCATCAATGTATTTCTCCGAATTTCTCCAGCCGAGAAAATGTACCTCCTTGAAAGATTTTTTCGAGTTTGATCTCTTGCCAGATTTATCGGGAGTTTACAGAGAAGATTATCTCAAACATATGGGAAGGGATCCTGAGGAACGAAGTATTGATGCTCTCTTTCTGAGTCATGCACATGCAGATCATTCTGCGTATATACACTTTTTGCGAAAGGATATCCCTATATACTGTACAGAGCCAACGAAGATAATTTTGCAGTGCATTGAAGAAACGGGGAAAGGAACATTTTCTGATCTCTGCACATATTGTGAAGCATTTGTCTTCTATGAAAACAAGAGAGGAGGTTTAAGCAGGGTAGATAGAAGGAAAGAGGAATACGTCACTGAAAGAGAATACAATATAATGGAATCGAAAAGAAAGGTAAGAGTAAAATCACTTGAGATAGAAATGATCCCTGTAGATCACTCACTTCCAGGTGCATGCGGATTCATAGTATATTCTGATGAGGGGAATTTAGTTTATTCAGGAGATCTGAGATTTCACGGTCTCCACGGCGAAAAAACACATAGGTTCGTTGAAGAGGCGAAGAACATAGAACCCGATGTGTTCCTCTGTGAAGGAACAAGAATAGATGACGATAGAAAAGACAGTGAAGAAAAGGTGAAAGGCGAAATAGGAGATTTAATCTCACGAAGCGAAGGAATCGTATTTGCCGAACATCCTAAAAAAGACATCGATAGAGCAAAAACGATCTATGACTCGGCAAAAGACAACGAAAGGGATTTCGTTATCGATCTCAAGCTTGCCTATCTCATAGAAAAGCTCGGGAAGATGTCCCCACTTGATATAAAAGATCTTAAAATCTTGATACCGAAAAAGAAGTGGGGACTCATAGATAAAAGAGTATCAAAAGATCAGATACTAAAGGATTATGAAAAATGGGAAAGAAACTTCATATTCACAGATGATACTATAAAATGTAAAGAACTGAAGAATAATCCAAAAGAGTATGTCGTCTCTACCAGTCTCTGGGAGATGAACCAATTGATCGATATACAACCAAAAAATGCTATCTGGATAAAATCCAACTGTGAGCCCTTCTCTGAAGACATGGAGTTAGATGAAAAAAGAAAACAACATTGGTTAGAACATTTTGGAATAA
>DAOVEQ010000115.1 GCA_030668905.1 Thermococci archaeon | reverse complement strand
ATACGAGATGAAAGCAGAGAAAAGTATGAAGCTTCCAGGATGTGCAAAAATCTTTATAGGATTGTAACCCGTAATAGCTAGATTTGTCCATATGTTTGTAGAAGTCTCCGGAAATGAAAAACCTAAAACACAATGTGTATTTGCAAAAGAGGATAATGGCGTAAGCATTACCAGAAGCACTACTGCTATGAGGATGTAATAAGGTAAAAATGCAGAGTGAAAACTCATGCCTTCCTTATTCTCTATTTTTTTGCTTCTACGCGCTAAAAGAAATCCAAAGATTAATCCTATAATCCCGGAGGTGAATGACGCCATACATGGCTCTATCCTCACCACTAAATTCAGAGTAAGCCCCATTAGAATCCCTAAAATCAGGACATGAGGGAACCCCTTTTTTACGGCTTTAAAACCTCCATAAATGTAAGAGATCACAAATCCTGTTAGAACACAGATAATAGATAGAAAAAAAGCTCCAAAGGCTGCGAATATCAATGATTCTTCAGGACCTAACTGCGTCACAAGTCTCGCCGCCAGGTACGAGGCACCCATGGAACCAAAAGTAACAGACCATGCACATCCTATGAGAGGTACTATCGCTGAAACAATTGGCGAGTAGCCCATCCCCATTAAAAGTGGAGCGGTAACTGCTATGGGCGTTCCAAAACCTGTAACTCCCTGCAAAAAGGAAGGAAATATCCATCCTACTATCAATAACTGTAAAAGTTTATCTGAAAAGCCTCTAAATTTTTCTTCTATGACTTTAAAGCCGCCTATACTTTTTATAAGTTTATAAACTAACAAAGCAGGCCAGATTATATATATTATCCAGAATGTCATCCACAATCCCTTACCAAAACTTACTGCAATAAGTTTCCCATCGGCTCCGAGATATATGCTTGCAAGAAGAGTGTAAAATAGAGATATGAATGCTGCTTTTTTAATACTCGTCTTAAATCCAAGAAGGAGAACTAAAAGAATTATTATCGGAATGATCGAGATTATAGAGTTCATACAGGTATTAACTAAAAGAATTTATTAAAGTTTTCTAATCCACTCAGTCCTGTTTCATTAAAGATTTATCATCTCACCCGGTGAAAGTGTTTAACATTTACATACCAAAAAGTCTACCACCCGCAAAGACGCAATGAGAAAGTATTTAAATAAAAAAAATCTTATAAAAGATGAGGGAGTTGGACTCATACTCAAAATAATTCAAACATGGGATTCACCCCAACTTCCTCATTATTTCTCAGGTCTCATTTGCATAAACACTTTCAAAATAACTCAGGTCTCGTATTCGTATGAGAGCCACCTACCGTAAAGTTTTTATATCACGACAAATCCAGTTTTTTTGTAGGTATTGATCATGAAAAAATATAAGAAAAAAAAGCCTGATGAGAAGGATAAGATCATTAAAGAGAAAGATAAAATCATCGAGGATAACTTAAATCAGATGAAAAAGATACAGGCTGACTTTATAAACTTCAAAAATAGAGTAGAAAAAGAAAAAGAGGAGTTTGTAAAATATGCCAATAGAGAGCTTATGCTTAAACTTTTAGATGTTCTGGATAATCTCGAAAGAGCTTCGCAAGCTGGAGACGAAGGAATAAAACTTATATACAAACAGTTTGGAGATATTTTAGAAAAAGAAGGCCTGGAAGAGATAGACACTACAGGAAAGTTCGATCCCTATTACCACGAGGTAATAATGGTAGAAAACTCAGATTGTGAAGAAGGAAAGATCATTGAAGTGCTTCAAAAAGGATATATACTAAAAAATAAAATTTTGAGGCACTCAAAAGTTAAAATATGTAAGAGGTGATAAAATGGGTAAAATTTTAGGTATAGATTTAGGAACTACAAATTCATGCATGGCCGTAATTGAGGGCGGAACATCAAAAGTTATTCCAAACGCTGAAGGAAACAGAACGACGCCGTCAGTAGTCGCATTTACGAAAGAAGGACAGATGATAGTTGGAGAGCCGGCAAAGAGACAGAGTATAAGCAACCCTGAGGGTACTGTTGCATCAATAAAGAGAAAAATAGGAACAAAAGAGAAAATTAAGATAAACAACAAAGAATATACTCCAGAGGAGATATCTGCGTTCATTCTTCAAAAAATGAAGAGGGATGCCGAGAACTATCTGGGTGAAAAGATAAAAGAAGCAGTAATTACAGTTCCCGCTTATTTCAATAACTCTCAGAGAGAGGCAACAAAGGCGGCAGGAGAAATAGCAGGATTGGAAGTAAAAAGAATAATAAACGAGCCTACAGCTTCATGTTTGGCTTACGGTCTTGACAAGATCAAAGAAGATCAGACTATTCTAGTTTATGATTTAGGAGGAGGAACGTTTGATGTTTCCATACTGGATGTAGGTGAAGGTGTCTTTGAGGTAGTCGCTACAAGTGGGGATACACATTTGGGTGGAGACGACTGGGATAAAAGAATAATGGATTATCTGGTAGAAGAGTTCAAAAAAGAAACCGGAGTAGATCTTTCCAAAGATAAAATGGCACTGCAGAGATTGAAGGACGCTTCTGAAAAAGCTAAGGTTGAACTTTCTAGCGTGATGCAAACTGAGATCAATCTCCCCTATATAACAGCTGACTCCTCAGGGCCAAAGCACCTTGTAAAGACAATGACAAGAACAAAGTTTGAAGCATTGACAGAGGATCTTTTAAAGCGAACAGAAGAACCGATAACGCAGGCTTTGAAAGATGCCAAATTGGAACCAGAAAATATCAATAAAATACTACTTGTTGGAGGATTAACAAGAATGCCTGCTGTACGGGAGTTAGTAAGACGATATTTTGCGAAAGACCCGAGAAAGGACATAAACCCTGATGAATGTGTAGCGGCGGGAGCCGCAATACAGGGAGGAGTTCTTGGAGGGGAGGTTAGAGATATACTCCTTCTGGATGTTACCCCCTTATCTCTTGGCGTAGAGACTAAAGGGGCAATATTCACACGTGTAATTGATAGAAATACAACGATACCATGCGAAAAAGCTAAAATATTTACAACCGCAGATGATTACCAGACATCTGTTGACATTAACATACTTCAGGGAGAGAGACCACTGGCAAAGGATAATCATTCCCTCGGAAGGTTCACTCTCTCGGGGATACCACCAGCACCTATGGGCATTCCGCAGATAGAGGTTACATTCAAGATAGATGCAAATGGAATAATGCACGTAACTGCAAAGGATTTGGCCACAAATAAAGATGCTTCGATAACTATAAGCGGTTCGGTTACGTTAAAGGATGAAGAGATAGAAAAGATGAAAAAGGAAGCCGAAAAGTTTGCTAAGGAAGATGAAAAGCTTAAAGAGTTGATAGAAACGAGAAACAAAGCTGATCATATAATCCATGTCACAGAGAGAACTATAAAAGACCTGGGAGATAAAGTTACAGAAGAAGAGAAAGAGAGTATAAATAAAGCAAAGGAAAAGCTAAAAGGCGTATTAAGCAGCGAGAACATACAGGAGATCAACTCTGCCATAGAGGAACTCAATACCGAGGTTTACAAAGTTTCTTCAAGATTGTACCAGAGTGGCAGTGAAAAGAAAGAAGGAGAAGAAAAGATGGGAGAAGAAGATAAAAAAGATCAGAAATAACTTTGTGGTTGAATGAAAAAAGACTATTATGATGTTCTGGGGGTAGGCAGAAATGCATCCAGGGAAGAGATAAAAAAAGCATATAAAAAACTTGCAAGAAAGTGTCATCCTGATGTAAGCTCTGATCCTGACGCAGAAGAAAAGTTTAAAGAAGTATCGGAGGCTTATGCTGTCCTTTCAGATGATGAGAAAAGAAACCTGTACAATACGTATGGGCATCAGGGCGTAGATGCAAGGTATAGTCGTGAGGATATATTTAGAAATGTGAATTTCGAAGATATATTCAGAGACCTTTTTGGAAACTCTGATAGTATTTTTAAAGATTTTTTTAAGTTTAATTTTGGAGGAGATTTTTTTAGAAGAGCAGAGAG
>DAOVEQ010000004.1 GCA_030668905.1 Thermococci archaeon | reverse complement strand
CTCCGTCTGCAAGAAGAAAAGCCAGTATTATACCTGATAACAACTTGAGATGCTCTTTTGTTTTTGTCGAGAGGAGAAAAATCGCGATCTGTGTTTTATCCCCTAACTCTGCAATTCCAATAACTATCATGGGGATAAGCAAATCCTGCAGCATAATTTTCCTCTCTTTTTATAGTTATATATGCTTTGTCAGTGAATCTAAAAAACTATTTAAAGAAAAAGCTGAATCTTATCTTATGATTATTGGGACAGAAAATTTGTCAAAGTATTATGATCATATTCCTGCTATCAAGGGATTATCAATAAAAATAGAAGAGGGAGCAACAGGTTTACTTGGACCTAACGGAGCTGGAAAATCCACACTTATACGTGTACTACTGGGATTATTACAGCCTTCTTCCGGAGATGGCACCGTATTGAACTTTGATATAAAAAAAGAAGGAATTAAAATCAGAGAAAAGATAGGTTATATGCCTGAACATGACTGTCTCATTAAAAATATGACTGCGGTTAATTTTGTGACATATATGGGCGTTATAAGGGGGCTGCCAAAAGATGATGCATTGCAGAGAGCCCATGAAACACTGTACTATGCTGGTATAGGAGAAGAAAGATACAGAAAAATAAAGGAATACTCCTCAGGCATGAAACAGAGAGTAAAACTTGCTCAGGCACTAGTTCATGACCCAGAGATTCTATTTTTAGACGAACCTACAAATGGTATGGATCCTTTTGGTAGAGATGAAATGCTTGTAATAATAGAGGATATATCTAAAAAAGGAAAAAATGTCCTTTTATCCTCTCATATACTCCCAGATGTAGAAGAGGTCTGCGACAAAGTTATCCTGATAAACAAAGGAGAACTCGTAGTAGAAGGACGTATAAGTGATCTTCTGGAAAATAAGAATATACTCGAGATAAGAGTAAAAAAAGACCCTGAGATCCTTTTGAAAAACATGGAATGTAAATATGAGATATTTGGAAACACAATAAAAATAAAGGATTATCCAGATAATATTTATTCTAAACTTCTAAAAAATGCAGCAGAAAACAATATTCAGATCAGATATATATCAGACGTCAGGAATTCTTTGGAAGATCTTTTTGTAAATCTTTTAGGTGATTAAATGGCTATATATACTCAAGATTACAGAAAATGGGAAGGAACATATAGAAAGAGACCATATAAGATCTTGGGTATAATTCATTTTGGAATAAAAAGAGCCTGGAGCAGTAAATGGGTAAAAATTTGTTTGATCTTAGGATGGATCCCTACTATTTTCTTTATTGTACTTTCGATATTATTTAGCCCCTTTATAACTGCGCTCTTTTCTGAAGGCATGAATCAATTTTATTTTAATTTTTTAAATCTGCAGATAATATGGACTATTTTACTTACAGCTACTGCAGGCTCCTCTCTGATATCTGAAGACATAGAGAATAAAAGTATAACTCTCTATTATTCGAGTCCCATAGAAAAGATAGACTATTTTCTGGGCAAATTTGGGATCATAGGAACTTTTATTTCCTTGGTAACTGTTTTGCCATCAACTATCTTGTACTGGGTATTGAATTTGGTGTCAAATACGCCCATTAGAGAAAATCTATGGATATGGGGCGCGTCTGTATTCAGTTCTCTCTTAATCATAGTATTTTTAGGTATACTGATCCTCTCTTTATCTTCACTTACAGACAATAGTAAGTATGTAGGTGCTTCATTCTTTGGTCTTATCTTTGGCAGTAGCGTTATAGCAGGAATTTTATATGAAGTCACAAATAATAAATGGACAATTTTAATATCTCTTTTAGAAAATCTGAATATAATAAGGGAAAAGATCTTCAAAATTACACTGGAAAGACCCGTAGAATGGTACTACTCATTTTCATTGGTCATTGGAATGACAATTCTCTTTGGAGTTTTTTCTTATCTAAGATTAAGAAAATTGGAGTTGAGCGAATGATCATTCAGACAAAGAACCTCAGTAAATGGTATGGTACTGTTCTTGCATTGAACGATGTAAGCATAAATGTTGAAGAAGGGATAACTGGGTTGCTTGGTCCGAATGGAGCTGGAAAATCTACATTTTTGAAGATAGCTATAGGGTTTATAAAGGAAAATAAAGGTGATATTAAAGTTCTCGGAATGGACGTATGGGATAATATAGAACTTAAAAAGAGAATAGGATACTGTCCTGAGAATGATGCATTTTATTCATTCATGACAGGATATGATTTTTTAAAAACTATGGGTAGATTGAACAAAATAAAAGACTTTAAGAGGATAAACAAAGTCTTGAAAGAGGTAGATCTGTGGGAAGATAGAAACAGAGTAATCTCAGGGTACAGTAAAGGCATGAGACAAAAGTTGAAGGTCGCACAGGCATTGTTGCATGATCCAGATCTTCTTTTTCTGGATGAGCCTTTATCTGGAGCTGATCCGATAGCGAGAATAAAAATAATGGAGATAACAAAGAAACTGGTAGAAGATGGTAAGAACATAATCGTTTCATCCCATATACTCCATGAAGTGGAGAGAATGGCTGACAAAGTACTTCTGATAAACAAAGGCAGAGTTCTAGCAGAAGGAAAGATACATGAGATAAGAGAGGCTATAGACAAGTTTCCTCATTCGGTAAAACTTTTAACCAAAGAAAAAAGAAAACTGGCAAAATTACTCATAGGTTATGATTTTGTGGAGTCTATAAAGCTTCTAGAAAATGGCATAATATTAAAAACTCCAAGACCTGACATATTTTATTCAGAACTTCCAAAAATACTCATAAAGAATAGTTTAGAAATTACCCATCTCAGTTCTCCTGATGATAATTTAGAGTCAGTTTTCAGATATTTGGTGAGGTGAGAGAATGTTTGATATAATTATATTAACTCTGAAACAAATTTATAAAAGCAAAAAAACATACATTCTTGGGATTTTCCTATTTTTACCATTGATCTTGGGGATGTACTCCATAAAACATGACGAAAATGGAATTGTGGTTTTTTCTAACATGATATATATATTATATCTCCAGTTTTTTATTCTTCTAATAACTTTGATATTTGCGACCTCCCTAATTGGTGACGAGATAAGATCTGGTAAAATCGCTTTTTTAACTACTAGAGTTTCAAGAAAAACGATAGTTATAGAAAAGTACATAGGATATCTCATATCAGTATCCTTAGTTTTTTTGATACCTCTTATTACTACTTTTGTAGTATTACATATATATGCTCCTGAAGACATACCCGTAAAAATCCTTTTTTCTTATATGCTAATAATATTCCTGGCTATTGCAGCTTATGGGGCATTTTACCTTTTTATAAGCCTGATTATCTCAAGACCTTTGATGTTTGGACTTTTCTTTGCTTTTATATGGGAGATAATAGCATCTAATATCTCTGAACGACTTTCCAAGTTTACAATAATGCATTATCTAAAATCAGTTTCTTATAAACTGATAAAATATGGGGATGCACAGCATGTAAGTAATCCTTCAAATTTTAATTACTCTCTATCTATCCTCTGCATCCTTTGCATTATTACAATATTTCTATCTATAATAATATTTAAGCAAAAAAGCTTAGAGTGAAAAATATGAAAGAATTTTTAATAATCATACTCGTTTTGGCAGGGTCTCTAAATCTGGAAGCGGAGAACATTTATGAGAAATATTTTACAGATCATGATTTTTCCAGAGACGACACGATCACTCTTTCTTATGAAGCTCTTTTCTTCTTGTATTTATATAAAGAAGATCAAAACCCTGATCTTTTGAAAAAAGGAGAAGATTGTTTAAGTTTGATTATCGAAAAACAAAAAGAAAATGGAGAGATAACAAATGAACCTAACGTAAACCCGAAGCTGTATACTGGTATAGGTATCTGGGCTCTTTCTTTGGGATATGAGATCACTAAAAAAGAGAAATACAAAGACTCTGCTCTGAAAGGGGGCGATTTTTTAATAGACGAGATAAATGCGTGGAAAAAAGCGTACCCCGCAGAGTGTCCAGATGAAAGAAATGAAAATGCGAAACATGAAGGAGAGATGAGGAACTCATTAGAGAATTACTGTTACTCGTGTCCAAACGACTGGGGATTGATCTGTGCAGGTTTGGGGAGTATTGTTTATTATATCGGAGAAAAAGGAGAATATTACAATTATGCTCTACTCCTGGGAGATACGCTGTACAATATGCAATTAGAGAATGGAGCATGGTATGATGGATATGCCTTGAAGATACCCACACGATGGAACGTATCTTGCCATTACGTGACAATGGCGATGCTCGGAGAATGGATATGCTATAAAATAACAGATGATCAAAAATACAAAGATTCCCTGGAAGAAGCTCTGCAGTGGATGGAGAATATGCAGACAGAAAGAGGAGTTTATGATATTTATATAGATGATCAGAATCTTATTTCGGAAAAAGACAGTTTTGCAGGAAATATCCAAAATAAATGCGATTTCAGACAGATACAGGGTCAGACTAATGTAAAAAAATATTATTCATCTCCAGAGGAAACTATGCTTGGGGAATACTCGTTATTTTTAGCAGAAACTCTTGCTGAAGACATAGGAATAGTTACCAATAGAGAAGAGAGTCTTGAGTACATAAAAAGTGAAAATGGATACTCAAACTGGTATATCCTTTCACTCGTTTTGAAGGAGAATGAAGGTCAGGAGACCAAAGAGGATATAATTAAGTATGTTCTAGTTCTAATAATCTTATCGGGACTGATTTTATGGATAGCAAAGCGAAAGATATAGAAAGGAAAGAGTGGAAAAAAATAGTTGAGAGGATACTTGAAAAAGAAAGATGTTTGGTTTTAACCTTGGGATATATAGACACAGGAAAGACGAGTTTTTTAAAGTATGCCTCAAAAAAAATCAAAGAAAATGGAAAAAAAGTTTCTATTATAGATTGTGACGTTGGACAATCGAATATAGGACCTCCGGGATGCATAGGGCTTTTAAATGACAGTGGAAAAAGTTTTTATTATTTCATAGGGGATGTATACCCTTACGATCACTCAAAAGTCATAACAGGATTGTTAGAACTTTTATCAAGGGCAGATTCGCAGTATGTATTGATAGATACGACAGGTTTAATTTTTGAAAAAGGAAGAAGTTTGAAAAGAGCTAAAATAATGAGCTTGAAGCCCGATTTGATAGTAGCTTTCCAGAGAAATCATGAACTTGAAGGAATACTCAAAAATTTTCCGCAGTACGAGATAATAAGAGAAAACGTGGAAAATGTAGAATTCACTTCAAGAGAAAAAAGAAGGGAGATCAGAAAAAAATTATGGAAAAAACATTTAAAAAATTCGCAGATAAAAGTTTTTAAGCTGAAGGATATAAAATTGAGAAATACTTTTTTCTTTTCCGGAATAGAATCGAGAAAGGATATTATGGAAAAAATTTTGGAAATGAAAGTATACTGGTGCGAGAAAATTCCTGAAGGATTTTTTATTGTTGCAGATGAGTACGGGGAACAGGAAAACGCGATCATTCTGAAGAAAGGATTTGAAGAAGGTCTGATAATTGGATTCATAAAAAACGAGACCTGTATTGGCATAGGAATGATTATCAGGATAGATTTTGAGAGAAAGGAGATCTATATTCTCACCAATACTGAAAACGATTTCGAGTTCATAGAGTTTGGAAGGATTAAAATAAATGAAGATGGAGAAGAGAGGGGTAGAGTATACAACCTAGTGTACTAAAGTATAATACCATCCAGCTCCAGATACTTCCTGTTTCTTATAAAAATAACGAGAATAGATTTTTTTCTTAAAGCATGTCTCAGTTTTTTATCATTTGTGCAGACTATGCATCTCTTTTTCTCAGCAAAAGAGAGAATAGAAGTATCCACATTTCCTTTTAATTCCAAAATCTTATATTTATCGATCAATTTTAATGCTATATTTCTCAAAATAGAGTCTTCATTATTCAGATCAATATTTTTTAACTCGTAAATTACATTGGAAGGCATGAAAATCTCAAACTTTTTCTCTATGACAAGATCCAGATCTTCAAAGCTGATTCCAAATTTTAAACAGCTTAAAATAAAATTTGTGTCAAAAATGACAGCTATTCTACTACTCCGTAGCCTATCAGTCTCCATCTTGCTCCAATTCTCCTGCTTACAGCTACTCTGTCACCTTTAGTGGCGCATACGGGAAGCTTTAAACTCAATTCACAGTGCTCTCCTGGGTTTTTCACGATGCCAATAGTTTTTCCAGTGCCAACATTAAGCATCAGCATCTCCTTTCTTTTTATAGGTTCAACATTCAATTCCTTTTCCGATCCAACGACTCTTTCCAGAAGATGAATATTAAGTCTTAACTCGTGCAACAATGGCGGCAGAGTCCCAGGTTTTCCAGCTACGCTGCCTGCTAATGCATCTGCTTTTGTAAGAGAAGGATCAAGTTTTGTGCCTATACCAATTAAACCTCCTGGCCCTGCCTCTTTTAAATTTATTCCCAGTGTATTTAACGAAACGATCTCAGAGTCTAAATCCCTGTAAACAATTTTGTTCTGTTCTTTTTTCGCTCTTCCAGGTCTTATCTCTATCTCATCTCCTACCCTTATGACTCCATGTCTTAGACTTCCTCCAATAACCCCCCCAACAAGTTTATCTGGAGTAATTCCAGGTCTGTTTACGTCAAACGATCTTGCTATGAACATTATTGGATCCACTTTTTCATCTCTCTTTGAAGTCGGGATATTCTTCTCTATAGCCTCTATCAAAGCATCTATGTTGATAGAATGTTGAGCAGAGATGGGAATTATGGGTGCATTTTCTGCTACAGTTCCCCTCACAAAATCCTTTATTTCCTTATAATTTTCAATGACCCTTTCTCGTGAAACAAGCTCTATCTTATTCTGCGCGATCACAACATTTTTCACGCCTATTATATCAAGACCCATCAGATGTTCCTTTGTTTGCGGCTGTGGACAGTGTTCATTAGCTGCTATCACCAGAACAGCACCGTCAACTAATGATGCCCCTGTTAGCATCGTGGCCATCAATGTTTCATGTCCTGGAGCATCCACAAAAGAGACTTTTCTCAGTGTTTCTGTCTCGTCCCCACATTTGGGACATGTTTTCTGCGTAGTGTATTCGTTGCATTTAGGACATTTTCTGAAAACTGCATCTGCATATCCCAGTCTTATTGTGATTCCTCTTCTCAGCTCTTCTGAATGTTTATCTGTCCATACCCCTGAGAGAGCTTTTGTCAGTGTAGTTTTTCCATGATCTACATGTCCTATCATTCCGATATTAATCTCTGCCTGTTTCGATTCCATTGAGACATCACTTCTCCTCTTTCTTTGGCTCTTCTTTCTTTTTTGTTACTTTCTTAGGTTTCTTTTCGGTTGTTTCCTCTCTCTTTTTAGCTGTTTTTTTCTTTGGTTTGGGTTTCTCTTCTTTAGGCTTCTTTTCTTCAGGTACTTCTTTTGGTTCTTCTTTCTTTAGTTTTGGCTCTTCTTTTTCTTTGATTGCTTTCTTAGGTTCGATCTTTTCTTCAATTTTCACTGCTTTTTTCTTAGGTTTCTCTTTAGCTACTTCTTTCTTCTTTGTTGCTTTTTTAGGTTTGACTGCTTTCTTCTTTGGCTTGGGTTTTTCTTCGGTTACTTCTTTCTTAGCCTTTTTAGGTTTCTCTTCCTTGAGTTCCTTTGCTTCTTCCTTAGGTTTTATCTCTTCTTTTGGTTCCTTTGTTATCTTCTTGGGTTTTACAATAAGCTTTGTATTGATCTGGATTATCTCGTCAGTAATCATATTTCCTCTTACCCTCTTTTTTCTTCTTTCTCCATCTCTTTTTGGTTTAAATCCTGCACTTTTTGATAAGAGGATCTTTTTTCTTATAGGCCCATCAATGTCCTTTCTCATAGTAAATCCGTCTTTGTCACTTCCTCCTGTTATAAGAAGATCTCCTTTTATATCGAGCAAGCTTCCTTCTATCATATCCCCTATTTTTTTACCGAGCAAGCTGTTAGCTTTTTCATCTCTCAGCTCTTTTTGTTCGCTTTTCCCATCGGGATATGAAACTACTATCTTTACTTCCATTTTATACGCCCCATAAACTATTTTCTTTTCTTTTAATCTTTAAAAATTCCTCTAATGTTTCTCTCTCAAACTCATCAAGTTCCAATTCTTTCATTTTTCTAAAACTATCTTCTGGTATCTCCACATATAAAACTTCCCCTTCCTCTATCTGCCTTCCTACCGTAACACCCTTGAGAGCTATGGCTATTTCGTCATCCCTTTCTGCAGATGATAAAAACTTATCCTGTGTTTTTATCGAGTTTATTTCCCCGCCAAACTTTCCATCCTCTTTTATCAATGTTAATTTAGGTTTTATCTCTCCTGAAAGGACTTTTACGCCAAGAATGGCAGGTTTAGAAGCTCTAAAAATGTATCCCTCGAGAATCTGGATTTTTCCGGGCCTTATAATTCCCAGCTGTCTTTTAAGCTTCTCCTCCTCTCTCTTCTTTTCTAACCACAACTCATAATCCTCGATTATTTTATAGATGACGTTGTCTTTAAAAATTTTAATTTTTTTACTCTTGGCTACCTCTTCAGCCTCTTTCAGGACATCCACATTGAAAGCAACGATCACTCCTGTATATATATCCTTTTTTTTCACAGAGATAGCTTCAGTAACATCAGTTTTATTTACATCCCCCACGTCTCCTTTTCTTACAGCGAATTCCTTAGATGTAAACATTTTTACCAGTGCTTCTAAACTCCCTAAGGTATCTGCCTTTAATATGATCCCTGTATGTTCCGTAGTTATTTTTATCTTTTCTATCTCTTTTTCTACTCTATCAACAATCTCATCCAAGTTTTCATCTGCCATATATACTGGCGAGCCTGCAAGTGCATCCTTAAGGTCTGGCGCCGCCACTTTTATGCCCGCTGCCGCTGAAACAGTTTTTACGTGCTCAAATCTAAATCTTGGATCCCTTATCTCATCGAGAGGCTTCGGTTTTAAGAGGCTTCTTATAGTGGTAACAATGATCCCATTTTTTCCCCCGAGAACGATTTTATCTCTGACACCCATTGCCCCATCATATATTATAACATCTATGGTCGTTCCCAGACCTATTTCCTCTTTTACTTCCAAAACATTTCCCCTGGCCGGGCCTTCTACATCTATACTCAACTTTTTTTCCAGAAAACGCTGAGAAAGACCCGATATGAGCATCATGATCTCAGGTATACCTATACCATATTTTGCTGAACACGGCACTATTGATATCTTTTTTCTAAAATCCTCAACCCTGTCAAACCTATCCGCCTGAAACCCATGTTTATAAAGTTCGCCTACAAGCTCCCAGATCTTATTTTCTATTATCTCCTTCATTGTTTCGTTTTGATCATTGAAAGCCTCTAAAAATGTGTATCTCATCTTTTTTTTGTTTATTTTAAACTTACCAGCTAAATCTATCTTGTTGGCAGCTATAATAAAAGGAACTTTAAAAGTTTTCAAGATCTCTATGGATTCCAGAGTCTGCGGCTGTATACCCTCATTTATATCTATTATGAGTATAGCAAGATCTGCTAGACTTCCACCCCGCGATCTAAGTGTGGTAAACGCTTCATGACCGGGGGTATCTATAAACAAAACTCCTGGTATCTTTAATTTGACTCCTTTTAAAAGGTCTCCACATATTTCTTTTATAATCTCCAGGGGTACTTCGGTAGCACCTATATGCTGAGTTATTCCTCCCGCTTCTCTTGAAGCAACTGCGCTACCTCTAATATTATCCAATAATGTAGTTTTTCCATGATCTACATGCCCCAAAACAGATATAATAGGTTGACGGGTTACCATTAAATCACTGTGATATTGTAATCCGAGATCTCCTCTTTTTTAAAGAATAGGTTTATTTCTCTCTTTGCTGAGGTCACAGAATCAGAAGCGTGAACAACATTACACATAAATCGTGGTGTGTTGTATCCAAAATCTCCTCTTATACTTCCTGGAGATGCTTCATCGGGGTTTGTTTTTCCCGCTATTCTCCTCATTATCCCTATTGCTCTTTCTCCTTCGACCACCATCGCTACAACAGGAGCTAAGGTAATGTAATCTATAAGATCTTTAAAAAAAGGTTTCCCCTCATGTTCTTTATAATGCTCTTTGGCTAAATCCTCTGTTACCCGAATCATCTTCATTGCGACAATTTTCATGTTCTTTTGTTCAATTCGCTTTATAGTTTCTCCAGTTAATCTGCGAACTACCCCATCAGGCTTAACCAATACTAACGTTCTCTCCATTTCATTTCACTCTCAGCATTTTTTCCTTTCTGTATGTTTGTGTCCATTTTACTTTTCTAGGCTTTCTTTTTAGATGGATCATGTTTCTTTCGCATTTGGAGGAACAGAAAGTAAATACAGTCCCATCCTTTCTAACGTACATCATTCCAGTTCCTAGCTCGATCTTCTTGCCGCAAAATGAACAAGTTTTTACTCTTGGCATTAGATCACCTCGGGGTCTTTATCTCCCTTGCCTCTCTCTCTGTCTCTCGTAACATAAGAACATCTCCAAGTTTTATAGGTCCTTTAACGTTCCTGGTAAGGATTCTACCTTCATCTCTTCCTGAAAGTATTTTGCACTTTACCTGGAAAACCTCTCCCGTAACTCCAGTTCTCACCCTTATCTCTATGACCTCTGCAGGAGTTCCTCGTACTTCAGGCATTTTATCCCTCTACTTCTTCAACTCATTTAGTTTTTTAATTATCTCATCCACGAGCTTTTTTCCTTTTCCGGGATCTACTATACATGCGGAAGCTGTTGGTACATCTATACCGACGGCACCTCCAAGTTCGTCTTTCCTGGGTACATGTATGTAAGGCACAGATTTTTCTTCGCAGATCAATGGTATGTGAGCAACAATCTCTTTTGGCTGTACATCTTCTGCAATATAAACAAGAACAGCTTTTCCTCTGTCTATCGTTTTTGTTATTTCATTTGTACCTTTAGCGATCTTTCCTGTATCCCTTGCATTTTCCAATGCCTCATACGCTTTATTTATTAACTCTTTTGGTACTTCCATTTTTTTTCACCTCATCCTTCATTTTGTTATCCGTAGGTGTTAGATATAAAAACTCCGAATCTGAATAAAAACCTATCGGTCTCGTAGTTATTATATACAGCTAACTCCTGACACAACTAAAATCTTAACAAAAGATCATGTTTCAGGAATAATCGTACTCAGCTTGTATCTATCACAGATGCATAGTAATATCTCCACCAGTTTGGAGGTTTCAGAATTTTTATATTTTTATAGTCTTTATAATACAACGCCATTTGATATTTTTTTGGTCTATCTCCAGTTTTCTTAATATCTTCTCTCATGACATCAATAAGCTCCTGTATATAATCTTTGATATTAAGCTGGTTTTTTCTGTATTCGTTCTGGTATTTCGCATATATTTTCATTATCTTGTCTCTTATATACCATCTCAGCCAGACTACAACTACAGCGCCAAATATTATGATATACAGAACCCACTGCATCTGCTGCGTTGTCAAGAAGCTTTTGAATGTTATGACTGTAATGAAAGCCAAGAGCATAAATATTGCGAGACCCTGTTTGATCAAGAACTGAAGCGTTATCATTAAATTAGCATAGAATTTCATTCTGGGTTCTCTTTTCTCCGCAACAACTTTTATAGCCTCAATGTCATCGTGGATAATATTAAGTGAAGGGATTTTAAATTTACTCCGAACTAATCTTGTTTTTTCTCTCAGAATACTGTCTTTCACTCTTTTGCCTGTTCTATAATTGTCAAGAGCCATAATTAACCATGCAAAATTCTCGTAGTCCTCATTTTTCATTAAGATTTTTCTTTTAATATCGCCAAACATGGAACCTATACCGAACGGATTCATGACAATTGTATGTCTACTCTTTTAAATATTTTTTCATAAAATTCGGTTTTTGTCGATACATTATATAACGGATCACCGAAAGTTTTTTAAATATCTATTTTAGATACTATGTTGAGGTTCGATGACTCAAAAAGGAGGATCTCAAAAAAAGGGAACCCGATGACTCAAAAAGGAGGGTTTGAGTAAAAAAAAGGAGGTTGAGAAATATGGCAGAAGAAGGTCCCGTTGTCTTCACAAGAAGAGCTTCAGGGCTTGTTAGAGAGGTAGGTATTTTCACAGCTATGGCTATTGGTCTGACACATACCATTGGTGGTGGAATTAACAACTATATGGTGCAGATGCCTTACAGCGCTCCAGGAAGCAGTGTATCTGGTGCATTTGCTATTGCAGGTCTAGTAACGATAATAACTGCTATCTCATACTCAATGCTGGGAGTAGCCATGCCAAGAACTGGTGGTGACTACATCTACATTTCCAGAGGTATAAACCCCGTTCTGGGATTCATTACGAGCTGGGGATTCTGGCTGACAGAACTGCTGTCTCTGGGTATAATTGCCTACATAGACATACCATTCTTCGGTACCGCATTCAGAATATACGGCTCGGCGTCCGGAAGTCAGTCCGCATTTGATACCGCAACGACATTGACCGAGAATACAGGAGTAATTCTGACTTTGGCTGTTTTGATCTGTATAGTCTCTGCTATTGTTACATACTTGGGAACAAGAGTCTACAGCTGGATTATCAACATTGGTTTACTCTGTGGAATAGCTGGAAGTATCGCAATGGTGGGATATTTCCTGATAAGAACAGGCCAGCCTTACAGCGAACTCTGGGATTCCGTCTACGGATCCGGTACTTATAATGCAATTATGACCAACCCTAACGCAATAACGTCATGGGCTACTGTGGAAAGTGGCATGGGCGCGACATTGCAGGCAAGTATCGTCTGCGTATGGGCATACATAGGATTCACTGCAGCCGCCTACATGGGTGGTGAAGTAAAGAACCCGTCGAAAGGAATGATCTGGGCGGTAACAGGAGCAGCTGCTTTGATTATAGCGTACTACTTGCTATTGAGCTTTTTAGTATACGGTAAGGTCGGAGACGAGTTCCTGTACAAGTACAACTACATGTTCAAAGAACAACTGCCCGTTCTAAAGACGTACATAAACAATCCGTCAGGACCTATACTCCCGGCGTTTGCGTGTGCACTGACGACTAATCATTCAATACAGATGCTTATAGCCCTTTCAGGTGCTATATGGCTGCTGAACGATATACCTGCGTTCTTCTTGGTATGTTCAAGACTGGTCTTCTCGTGGTCTTTCGACAGATTCTTCCCGGAGAAATTTGCAGAGGTTAACGACAGGTTCCACTCTCCGCACTACGCAATTCTACTGACTATGTTTGGAGGATTCTTTGGAATATGGATGGCACACGGTGATACATGGGTAGCGGCGCTGGACACAACAGTTCTGTATATCTTTGCAGTGATGTTTGGTTGTCTATCTGCTGCGGTGTTGCCGTATATCAGAAGAGATATATACGAAAAGAGCCCGAGCATAGAGATAGGTGGAATACCGCTAATGACAATCGCTGGAACTATGGGATTCGTAGCAAATATGTTCTTACTGTGGAATGGAGCAGTGGGAATGGTATCGAACCTGAGCAACTGTTTCTATGAATGTGTCTGGATGGGTCTAGGTTTGGTAGTATTCATTGCATTCTGGAACTACAACAGGAAGAGAGGAGTCGACACGAGCAAGATATATGCTGAAATACCACCGGCATAAATTTTTTCTTTTTTTTTCTTTTTTTAATATCGATTCAAAGTATCGTAAGTGATAATAATTTTTTATTTTTTTCTACGAAAGTTTTTTAAACGCATATCAGAAGTACTGTACGTGATAACATGAAAAGAATGTTTTTTTCGGCAGATGCCCACGGCAGTAATTATGTATGGAGAAAATGGGTAAATGTTCCCGGATTCCATAAGGCAGATATACTTTTGTTATGCGGAGATCTGACAGGGAAAGCCTTGATCCCACTAATAGAGCAGAACAATGGCACGTGGACGTCCCATTATTTTGGAAGAAAGTGGACCTTTAGAAGCGAAGACGAGATGAAGGATTATGAAAGAAGGATAGGAGACTCAGGAGCATATTCCTTCAGAACTGATCCAGAGGAAATAAAAGCGATGCAGCAGGACAAAAAACTGGTAGATGAAAAGATCTTTGAAGCTATAGGTAACAGGATAAAAGAATGGATGGACTTTTTAATAGAAAAAGTGGATACTAAAAAAGTGCAGTGCATGGCGATGCCGGGAAACGACGATGACCTTCTAGTGGACGAGATAATAAAGTCGTACGAAGATAAGGGCATTATATGGCCGTTAGACAGAGTTGTTGAGATAGCAGGGTTTGAAACTATAAGCTGCGAGTATGTCAATCCTACTCCATGGGATACTCCCAGAGAATTGAAAGAAGAGGATTTAAAGAAGAAGCTTGAAAGCCTATTTGCTAAAGTTGATCATCCAGAAAAGGCAATACTAAATACTCATGCACCTCCATACGGTACAAGGCTTGATTTTGCTCCCAAACTTAAAAATTTAAGACCTGTTATAGTTGCAGGAACTGTGGAGATGGAACATGTAGGAAGTAAGGCTGTAAGAGAAGTTATTGAAGAGTACCAGCCTATGATAGGGTTACATGGTCATATCCATGAAAGTTATGCAAAGGATAAGATAGGAAACACTCCCGTAGTGAATCCAGGTTCAGAGTACGGGGAAGGTATACTGAGAGGTTTCATTATAGATTTTAGCGATACTGGGGTGGAGAATTATTATAAAGTAGAAGGATAAAAATTCCTTCTTTTTATTTTGGAGGAGTCATAATGAACATGAGCATTGAGGAATTAAAAAAACAGGAAGAAGAATTTTTTAAAATGAGAGACGAGATAATGGAGAAGGCAGATGAGAGAGGCATAGCAATGAGGATACTTGGAGCAATCGCTTTCAGGACAAAATGCCCTGAATACAAATATTTGGAGTATGATCTTGGGAGAGTTCTTACAGATATAGATTTTATGGCTCGCTATAAAGATCTGAGAAAGATAGAGGACCTTTTTAAGGATCTGGGCTACGAACAAGATCTTGCTTTAAAAACAATAATGAAGAGAATGGGCGCAAAAAGGATGATATTTTACAATTCTAATGGTATCCATTCGGACGTATTTCTTGACGAACTGAAATTCTGCCACATACTGAACTTAAAAAACAGATTGGAGATAGATCATCCTACAATATCATTATCCGATCTACTGTTGGAAAAGCTTCAGATCGTCGAAATAAATGAAAAGGACATTATCGACTGTATCATACTCTTCAGGGAACATGATATAGGCGACAATGACAAGGAAACTATAAATATGAAATATATTGCCAAACTCTTTTCAGGCGACTGGGGATGGTGGAGAACGGGTACGGCTAATCTCGGAAAAATGAAGCACTTTGCGGAAAAATATGATAAATTAACAGATGATGATAAAAAGATTATAGTCGAGAGAATAGATAAACTTATGGAAGCTATAGAAAAACAGTCGAAATCCATGGGCTGGAAGATGAGGGCCAGAGTTGGTGACAATAAAAAATGGTACAGAGATGTTGAAGAGGTAGTCAGGTAAATCTTTAAGTTTTCCAGGATTGTTTATTATGAAAGTAATAGATGTGATAAGAAGAAGAAGGTCTATAAGGAAATTCAAAAAGAAAGATGTCAGAGCGGAAGCAATAAAGGTGATCTTAGATGCGGGGAGATGGGCACCTACGGCAGGTAACAGACAGCCTTTAAGATTTTTAGTCCTTTCGAATGAAGAGGAAAGAGAAATTGCTGCAAAACTATACGTTGAAGCTTATAAAAAAGAAGCTGAAGACCTTTTGAATAGAGAAGATGCGGATAAATACTATAAAAATCCTTTCGAAGTCAAAAAGAAGATTTTGAATATGTTAGATCTCCTGAAAAAGCAGTTAAAAGATCCTCCATTCATAATTTTAATCTGTGCAGATACAAGAATTTCTAGATCTTATATATTCGAAGCCGGTTTAGCAGCCCAGAATATAATGCTATCCGCGTGGGAGTTAAATCTGGGCTCATGCTGTATAGAGATAGCCACAACTCTTCTTTCCGAGTATTTTGACAAGAAAACACTCAAAAGAGTCTACAACATCCCTGACGAAGTAGAGGTCGTGGCAATGATCCCGATAGGTCGTATCGAGGAGATGCCTCAAAATCCTGACAGAGAGATGCTGAAAGAGTATACCTACACGGGGTACTGGATCGGAGACTAGTTATGGAAAAAAGAATTTTGGATAAACTTGAACCAAAAATTGTCTGGAATATATTTGAGGACATAACGAAAGTCCCTCGTCCTTCTAAAAAGGAGGAAAAAATTCGTAAATGGATTAAGGATTGGGCAAAGAAATACAATATCTCATTTGAAGAAGACACCATAGGAAATATTATTCTTACCAAGAAAGCAATGCCGGGATGTGAAGATTACCCTGTCTTAGTTCTCCAAGCTCATATGGATATGGTTTGCCAAAAAACGCCTGAAACAAAAATTGATTTTGAAAATGATCCGTTAAAAATAAAGATTGTAGACGATTATGTTACAGCGAAGGGAACAACTCTCGGAGCAGATGACGGGATTGGCATGGCTTACGGCATGGCTACTTTAATCTCCGAAGATATCAAACATGGTCCCCT
>DAOVEQ010000143.1 GCA_030668905.1 Thermococci archaeon | reverse complement strand
AGCCTAAAACAAAAAAAATTTTAAAAACAGCAGGAGAATTTATATGGTGATAAAATTATAAAAGAATTTAAGAATGAAGTTAGAATAATAAAATTAGATCCCGATAAATGCAACGGCTCTGGAGAATGCATCAATAACTGTCCTACAGATGTTTACGAATTAAAAGATGGAAAAGCGTATGTTACAAATATCGAAGCGTGTATAGATTGTTGTTTGTGCGTGCAGTCGTGTCCTACCGATGCAATAGAACACAGTGTGTGTTAGGTGACAAAATGACAGAATTAAAACAGGTCTATAAATGCAATATCTGTGGAAATATCGTAGAAGTTCTGCACGCAGGAATAGGCGAATTGGTCTGTTGCGGACAGCCAATGGAACTCCTCAAAGAAAAAACAGAGGATGCCGGACTGGAAAAACACGTTCCCGTTATAGAAAAGACAGAAAAGGGAATAAAAATAAAAGTCGGTTCAATTCCGCATCCGATGGAAGAAAAACATTACATAGAATGGATAGAGATAATCGCAGACGGTATAAGCTACAGAAAGTTCCTGAAACCAGGAGACAATCCGGAAGCAGAGTTTGAAATAAAAGCTGGAAAAATAGAAGCGAGAGAATACTGCAGTATCCATGGATTGTGGAGAAGTTAGGAGGCAAAAAATGAGAGAAATAAAAAAAGATGTATATTATGTAGGAGCAGTTGACTGGGATAGAAGATTATTCGATGAATTGATACCTCTTCCCGATGGAACGAGTTATAATGTCTATCTAATTAAAGGCAGTGAAAAGACAGCGTTAATAGATACAGTCGATCCTCCTATGGAACATGGTTTGATAGATAATTTAAGAGATATAAAAATAGACTATATCATAGCCCATCACGCTGAACAAGATCATTCTGGTGCATTACCGAGAATACTTGAAAAATATCCAGATGCTAAGATCGTAACGAATCCGAAATGTAAAACAATGCTTATGGATCTTCTCCACATACCTGATGATAAGTTTATAACGGTGAATGATAGGGAGATACTATCCTTAGGAGATAAAACTCTTGAGTTTATCTATGCTCCCTGGGTTCATTGGCCGGAGACTATGCTTACGTATCTTAAAGAAGATAAAATTTTGTTTACCTGCGATTTTCTTGGATCTCATCTTGCGGCAAGTGATCTTTTTGTAACCGATGAATCGAGGGTATATGAAGCAGCCAAAAGGTATTATGCGGAGATAATGATGCCTTTCAGGACAACTATAAGAAAAAATCTTGAGAAGATAAAAGACTTGAAGATAGATATAATCGCACCAAGTCATGGTCCCTTATATGACAACCCCGAGTTTATTCTCGATGCTTACAGAGATTGGAGTTCCGACGAGGTGAAGAATGAAGTTGTTATACCTTATATCTCCATGCACGGAAGCACAAAAGAAATGATAGATTATTTTGTCGATGCTTTGATCGAGAGAGGTATCACAGTAAAACCATTTAATTTGACAAAAACCGATATCGGAGAGTTAGCAATGGCTTTAGTGGATACAGCTACAATTGTAGTAGGATCACCGACGGTCTTAGTCGGTCCACATCCAAACGTTGTTTACGCAGTTTATCTAGTAAATGTCTTAAGACCGAAGGTAAAGTTTGCATCAATCATTGGATCGTACGGATGGGGCGGTAGGATGGTAGAGCAGGTTGCAGGAATGTTAACTAATGTGAAAGTAGAGATACTTGATCCTGTAATAGTAAAGGGATTGCCAAAAAAAGAAGATTTTAAAGCGCTAGATAGATTGGCAGATGAAATACTGAGTAAACACAGAGGAATAGAATGAATCCTAAAGTATTGCACAAAATTTCTTATGGGCTGTACGTTGTTTCTTCAAAAAAAGAAGATAGCATCAATGGACAGATTGCAAATACAGTATTTCAAGTATGTGCAGAGCCGCCGGTAATAGCCGTATGCATAAATAAGCAGAACTTTACCCATGAATTTATAGTGGGCAGCAAAGTTTTTAGTGTATCCATCTTATCAAAAGAGACGCCGATGAAATTCATAGGACTTTTTGGCTTCAAATCGGGAAGAGATGTAAATAAATTTGAAGAAATTAATTATAAAATAGGAGTTACAGGTTCACCTATCGTTACCGATAACGCTATAGGATATCTGGAAGCAGATGTTATTAATAGCATAGATGTTGAAACACATACTATTTTCATTGGGAAAATATTAGATGCTCAGATCATGAATGATGGAGAGCCGTTGACATACGCCTATTATCATGAAATAAAAAAAGGTAAGGCGCCCAAAACAGCGCCTACGTATATTGAAGAAAATCAAAAAGAGGTGAAAAAAATGGATAAGTATAGATGTAAAGCTTGTGGGTATGTATATGATCCCGAAAAAGGGGATCCCGACGGAGGAATAGATCCCGGAACACCGTTTGAGGATATCCCAGATGACTGGGTATGTCCCGTGTGCGGGGTCGGAAAAGATATGTTTGAAAAGGAGGTGTAAAAAATGGAAACGGTAAAAAATCTGACGAAGGCCTTTATAGGCGAGAGTCAGGCTAGAAACAGATATACGTTCTATGCAAAGATCGCAAAGAAAGAAGGATTTGAACAGATAGCAGAGATATTCCTGATAACTGCTGATAACGAAGGAGAGCATGCGAAATGGCTTTACAGAATGATAAATCAAATCTCCGAAGATAAAGAAATAAATGTAGAAGCCGCAGCGCCTATAACATTGAAAGATACAAAAGAAAATTTGAAAGCAGCTATCGCAGGTGAAAATTATGAATATACGACGATGTATCCAGAGTTTGCAGATGTTGCTGAAAAAGAGGGTTTTAAAGACATTGCAGCGAGATTGAGGGCGATTGCAAAGGCCGAAAAACATCACGAGGAGAGATACAAGAAACTTTTAGGAGAGGTAGAAAACAACACAGTGTTCAAAAAAGAGAAAAAAGTTTACTGGGTCTGCAGAAAATGTGGCTATGTACATTTTGGAGAAGAGCCGCCTGAAAAATGTCCTTCATGCGACCATCCAAAGAATTATTTCGAAATGACGTGTGAGGTGTATTGATGATAGAAAATCTTTCATATGATATTTTAGAAGCAATATTCGATGCGATGCCCATAGAGATATCTTTTATAGACAGCGAAGATACTGTAAGATACTACAGCAAGGGTGACAAAAGAATATTCAAAAGAACGCCTTCGGTGATAGGTTTAAAAGTCCAGAACTGCCATCCTAAAAAGAGCCTGGATAAGGTAAACCAGGTCTTAAATAATCTCAGAGAAGGAAAAAAAGATTCGGAAGAGTTCTGGATTGATTTGAATGATAGGAAGATATACATAAGATATTTTGCAGTGAGAGACAAAAA
>DAOVEQ010000198.1 GCA_030668905.1 Thermococci archaeon | reverse complement strand
AGAAGTCACAGTTTGCACATTCGTATCTTTTGTACATCATCTTTTAATTTTCCAATCCTATTTAAAAAAGTTTGTATCCCATAAAGTTTTTAAAATTCGTTATTCATTTTAGTTCATGATAATAATAGGCGCTGGAATAGGCGGACTTTTAGCTGGAACTCTTTTGCAGGAAAAATACAATATCAAAATTTTTGAAAAGGGAATAATCGGAGGTAGATTCAGAAACCTACCTTACAAAGGATTCCAGTTGAGCACCGGAGCTTTTCATGCTTTACCTCACGGTTCTACTGGTTTTACAGCTGAAATACTTAATAAAACTAGCACTTCATACAAAATAATAGATGGAGACCCATGGGGAACTTTTCTAATCGATGGAAAACAGCATAGATTCAAAAATCTATACTCTTTTTTGAGCTATATGGAGAAATTTAAAGTCTCTAAAGTTCTTTTTGATATGAAGTTTACAAAAGGAGATGAAACACCATCTGGAGAATATTTAAATGATAAACTTAAAAATGAGATAGTAAATAGAGTTGTAAAAGCTTTTTGTGGCTTTGGAATGAGCATAGATCCAGATGATATCCCGACAAGAAGTTTCTTTCCTGTCGTGAGAAGCTTGTATAGATATGGGGGGCCTGGAACTATTGTGGGCGGCTGCGGCGTATTAACAAACAATCTTGTTAAAGGAAAAAATATAATAAAAAAGAGAGTAAAAGAGATCGTCATTGAAAATAATGAGGTAAAGGGGATAATAGACTCTGAGGGCGATTTTTACGAAGATAGTATAGTTATAAGCGACATAGGTATTAAAGGAACTGTTAAATTAGCTGGAAAAAAACATTTTCCGAGTGACTACTTAAAAAAAATCGATAATTTAAAAGAAGCTGAAGGAATAAAGATAAACATAGCTACAAAGGAGAGTATAATAGATCATAATGGGATTTTAATAACATGTGATGCAGAGAGAGTGGAGGGATTGAATCAAGTTACAAACGTCGATCCTTCCTTGGCTCCAAAAGGGTATCATCTGATAATGACTCATCAAACCTTACGATCGAATAACATAAAAAAAGAGATAGATTTAGGGCTTGAAGATATAGAAAAGATCTTTGGGGATAAAGATTATGAAATTCTTTTAGTCCAGACATTTAGAAATGGATTCCCCGTGAATAGAGCTGTTAATGGGTATGATTTTGACCAAAAGACACCGATAAAAGGATTATATCTCGTAGGAGACTCTGCAAAGAAAGAAACTATGGAAGTGGATGGGATATCTAAAGGCGTTCTGGAACTTTACGAAACTCTTACTTCAAATATATGATTTTATCTCTTCGGGTATGCTCTTTAAATACTCCGGGTAATAATTTTCCAGGATTTTTTGTAATATTTCTTCCCTTTTTGATAAATATTCTTCTTTAAGGTATCCAAAGGCATACCAGTCCAGTATTTTCCTGATGTAAATGAACGTTTCTCCCTCAGCCCTCTTCCTTCTTTTCAATAATTTGTTTTCTTTTTTCGATAAACCATTTTTTCTTTTCTAAAGAAAAAAGGGTTGGTGCGACCGCCGGGATTCGAACCCGGGTTAGGAGCTTGGGGGGCTCCTGTCCTACCGCTAGACCACGATCGCTTATGGCTCTACCCTTGAGATTGTTCTGGGATACAGACATGCGTCTCTTATATGTTCCAAGTTGCATATCCACATGAGCAATCTCTCTATTCCAAGACCAAAACCTGAATGAACTAC
>DAOVEQ010000207.1 GCA_030668905.1 Thermococci archaeon | reverse complement strand
TTCCATCCGAGATGTTCCCATGCTATGGATATATGTAAAAAAGAAGAGCCCAGAATGAAAGAAGTAGATACTGACCATTTTGCAGCATGTCATTTATTGTGAGGAGATAAAAATGTATCCGATTTTACAGGTTAAAGGCTTGAAAAAATACTTTCCAATAAAGCTTTCCTTTTTTGATTCGATAAGAGGAAAACAAACTCAGTACGTAAAAGCTGTTGACGGAGTGGATTTTACCATAGATGAGACAAGGACATTAGCTCTTGTGGGCGAGAGTGGCTGTGGAAAAACTACAGTGGGAAAGATAGTTACTAGACTCATAGATCCTACAGAGGGGAGCATTGTTCTAAAAGATATTGATGTAGCTACTCTGAAGGGTGAAGATCTGAAGGCTTATAGAAAACAAGTGCAGATGGTTTATCAGGACCCATTTGCATCCATCAATCCAAGATTCAGGATATACGATGTTCTCGAGGAGCCTCTACTGATCCATGGGATAGGGGAATCTATACATGAGAGAGAGGAGCTCATTTTCAGAGCTCTGGAAGAAGTTAAAATTACGCCTCCAGAGGATTATATCCATAGACACCCACATATGCTCTCGGGAGGTCAGAGACAGAGAGTATCATTTGCAAGAGCCACGATCCTCGGGCCCAGTTTTATCATTGCAGATGAGCCCGTTTCAATGCTGGATGTCTCTATAAGAGCAGAGGTTCTTGAGTTGATGAGAGATCTTCAAAGGAATAAAGGTCTGACTTACCTCTATATTACCCATGATATATCTACATCCCGGTTTTTCGCTCAGGATATAGCTGTGATGTACCTCGGGAAGATCGTGGAGATGGGGCCTGTTAAAGAAGTAGTAGACAATCCTCTACATCCTTATACAAAAGCACTTTTAAGCGCAGTTCCTGAGCCGATACCAGAAAGAAGAGACATGATCAAGGAAATACCTATAAAAGGGGAGATACCGAGTGCTGCAGATATTCCATCAGGATGCAGATTCCATCCAAGATGTGTAGTTGCAAAAGACGCGTGCAAACATGACGAGCCCGAACTTATAAATAAAGGTAATGGACATCTTGTAGCCTGTCCCTATACCTAATTTTTTTTCTTTTTTGTGATTTTATGAGTATATGGAGATACTTTTTGAGAGCTTTTACCGTTAAAGGTATAAAATACGGGATGATTCTTTTATTCATAGCATTGTTTCTCTCGATTATCGCCATTCTTCCAAGAGAAGAAGATCCATTTGATGGTATTTTAAAAGACGAGAAAATAACTTTAAATGAGAACATTCCAGAGATAACATTCACAGGAATAATACCCTCTGAACTGAAATTTTTGGATATTTTGGATAGAGAATATAAATTTACCTTGCAGCAAAACGAGACCCGAGGATTTAGAACAGATGATGTCTTAGAGATAGAGATATCTGGAGAGGTTAGATATGAATATACAACATTGGGGTATCCATATTCACTCCTTGGTATACCAGCATTCCTTCTGTTCATAGTGGGCATAATACTCGTGATGAAAAGCACTTCTATTTACATAAGCGAGGTCACAGAAGAGATAAAAGAAAAAAGCAAGAAACCTTAGAGAAGAGAT
>DAOVEQ010000213.1 GCA_030668905.1 Thermococci archaeon | reverse complement strand
CTATCTAAAATAGAACCCAATTTTGCTTGCGCCTTTTCACACAGCCCTATCATTCTTTCTGCCTTTGTTTTGGAATTTTCTTCAGCGTTGACAGATATGGCTGCCAGTACCATCAGGAGAATCAATCCGATTGCAATTTTTTTCATTTTTTCACCAATCTTTTTTCCTTCTTTCTAGTTTTTAAGGGACACGGTGGAACGAACGTTCCTTGCCTACTAAGGAAATCTATTTAAAGATATGTGGCGCAGATCGGTATATGAATAAACTTGAACAATATCTCGACACGAAAAAATACCAGACAAGAATTCATTATAGACGAGGTTTCAATCTTCTTAAAAAGTACATGGAAACTCAAGGTCTAGACTTTTCTTCAGAGAGTCTGATATCTCAAGAGGCACAGGACTTAAGAAAACCTGTGGAAGATCGAGAATATCCTGGAGTGACATTAATAAACTCTTTCATTAAATACCTTGAGAAAGAGGGTAGAGCTCCTAACTCAATTCATGTAATCGTAGCGGGCATAAGAGATTTTTTTGATTACTACGGTGTACCTTTACAGAAAAAAAGATTGAGAGCTCCAAAAGCCAAGCCGAGAAAAATAAACAGAAAAATAATCATAGGAAAAGAAGAGGTCAGAATTTTAGTAGATCACTGCACCAGTAACAGAGATAAAGCTTTAATTCTTTGCTTATGGCAATCGGGAATGTCTATAGGCGATCTACTAAATTTGAATATCTCAGATGTCTTAGATAGAGAACCAAAGACGGGAAATCTGGATGATCCTCCTCTACTTCTTAGCGTGAGAAGAAAGAAAACAGGTAACGATTATCATACGTGCTTTGGTAGAGACTCATGCAAAGCGATAAAACGTTATCTCGATGAGAGGAAAAGAAAGTATGGTCGTCCTTTACAATATGACGATCCCCTATTTATAGAGTTGCGAAAAGACAACGGACAATACAAAAGAATGACTGTAAGTTCTGCAGATAAGGTATTCATGAGAATAACAGAAAGATCTGGAATTGTATCTAAAGAGAGACTGGAAAAAGCCGATATAAATCCCGCTCGACCACACTCTCTCAGAATGGGTTTTGCTTCAACTCTTAGTTACGCTGGGTGTAACTCAACACTTATAGAGTATATGATGGGCCACCAATCACGATACAACGGGGCTTATTTTGATGGGAACGGCAAAAAAATAAGGGAAGAATACATGAAGCATGAGAAGGTTCTTACTATTGAAAAAGGTCCTGTAGAAACTGAACTGATCACCCAAAAACTCTCTTCATTGGAGATGGAGCACCGCCTTTTAACTAGGGTTATAAAATATCTAGCTAAAGACTGGTGGGATGGTTACGACC
>DAOVEQ010000070.1 GCA_030668905.1 Thermococci archaeon | reverse complement strand
GTTTGCTCCTAAGCAATGATTGATGCAACCGAGTCTTGTATCAAGACAACCCATCTTCTCACGAGAGGTATAACGGACACAATACGCAGAGAATATCCCTGGTATACTAGTATTGGATATTGCCGCATACTTCCCCTGATTAGAAAATTCAGCGGCAATCAGGGGGATTTTATCTTTTTGGCAGTAACCTGCGCTATGCGATACTGTTTTACTACTAGACCTTTCGAAGGTTAGACAGATTTCGAATAAAACCATCCAGTTGCCTAGCATTTCTAAGTTTAAATTAGTCTATTCTCTTGGCTGATTAAATTTATAAACTAAAGCTCATAACATAAAGTGATAAAATGGACACAAATGAACTGAAAGAAAGAGTAGAGTGGCTGATAAAGGCAAGATTGTATGTGGTCAGTATTCTCACCATCGTTGGTATTACACAGGCCCTGATCCTTGCTCCAGAAAGGTATCTCGAACTCCTCAAACCGGTATCTCTCCTTGTTCTTTTCGTTCTCTTATGTAATCTTCTGTACTCTGCTATTCTCGAAAAACAAAGATGGACTTTGAGAAATTTAATTATATTCATATATATCCAGATCATTCTTGATATTACCGCAACCACAGCATTGATCCATTTTAGCGGCGGGATAGAAAGCTCCTATTTTATAGTGTATCTGTTCCTCATTTTTGCTGCAGGTATGCTTCTTTACCCGATCTCTACATACATCATAGCTACTTTAAGTACAATCCTCTATGGGGTGTTACTCCTGTTTGAATATTATGGCGTCATAACTACTATACAAATCTTTGATTTCCAACTTGAGATCTGGAAACCTGGAGTTGTAATCTCCACCTTTGTTTCTAGAGCGGGAAGTTTCTATATTACAGCTTTCTTTTCAGATCATATCTCTCACGTATTGGAGAAAAAAACTCGGGATCTGGAGAAAACAAGTCATCTCAAAGAACTCTTTATATCCATTTTGGCGCATGACTTGAAAAACATGCTACAGTTGGTTCTTGGACATGCACAGTTAGCACGAGGGACTAAAAATATGGGGCATGTAAAAAAGATCGAGGAAACTGTAAAAAGAATGGATAGAATAATCGATAACGTAAAGCTTTATTCAAAACTCAGAGAGAAAGAGTACAAAGAAAAATTTGAGAAGGAAAACCTTTATGGGACAATAAAGAGGTCAGTGGAGATCTTTGAAGGTAAAAGAGAGATAGAGATACAGTGCAGAGATAAAGACTGTTTTGTAGAAGCTTCTTCTACTCTGGAGAACGTCTTTTATAACTTGATAGACAACGCAGTAAAATACTCGAAAAATAAAATAGAGATAATCGTTGAAGATGAACTTAAAAACTGGAAAGTCTGTGTAAAAGATTATGGAAAAGGAATTCCCGACGAGTTAAAAGATGTTATATTTGAGAGATTTGAGAAGAAAGAAGCAAGAACAGGACTAGGCCTCGCAATAGTAAAACAGATAGTTACATTGCATAAAGGTAAAGTCTGGGTAGAAGACAATCCAGAGGGGGGAAGCATATTCTATGTTTCTTTGTCCAAAAGTCGAAAACATTAAAAAGTTCTCGGTATTCTCTCTTTAATTATTTCTTTAAGGTCTTTTTTGTAATTTTCTGAGATTTTTGCAGATTCCAAGGACTCTAAAGCAATTTTTCCAACTTTCTCCTTAAACTCTTTTTCTCCAGTTACTCTGTCAACAACTTTTCTTACTACGTGGGTGATAAGACCTGCTACAGGACCCCCATGCAGTCCTGCCAGGCTTATATCTTTCAGATCATATGCCGTTCTATCAAGCTCTATCTGTTTCTTTCCGATCTTTTCCTCTTTAATCTTTTCAAGAACTGCGGTAAGCATGAGTTTAGATGCAAAGATCGATTCTTGGGAACCTTCTTCCAAAAGAGTTCTTGCAGTTCTTACTACCTTTTTACTGTCCTCATTTTTAGAGTAAAGTTCTATATTCCCTGCTGTAAGGATAATATTCTTCTTAACTTCTTCAAGATATTTTTCATTAGACTCTGTCACGTTCATATATAGGATACAGGAGTTTATATAATTTGAGCTTTTATATTCATCAGATGAGAAAAATAGCAATTTACCATATCAAAACAACTTCCTGTAAATAACAACTTCCTTATTTGGAACTACATTCAAATAAAAAGATCCTGAGTATTCTCCATCGTTTAGACTTCCTTCCACCTTTACTTTCCACCAGTTGACTCTGATTTTTAAGGTAAGAGGTATATCATACTCAGATTCGATTACTATCTTTATTTTGGTGAGGGATTTCTCCACTTTTATCGTGCAGGTTTCTTTTTCCTTTAAATAAGAAGCTATCTCTCCTAACGGAGCGATCCATAGCTTTTCTGATGAAAATAGTTTCATCTGGGCATCAAAAGATTCTGGAGTAATACACAGAGGCAGATACGATCCTGTAGTATAATTTTCAGGGTTTTCATCTATGTGATGGTACATGATCACGACCCAGCCTCTCTCTTTTTTGCACACTTTAAGAAGATCCTCTAATTCCTTAAGAGAAGGGTGAGTATCATCAAAGATCGCGTAAGACGAAATCTCATAAAGATCAGGACCTTTATTTATTTTACTTTCAAGAGTTCTTGCACAGAGATATCCCGACTCTTCTAAGATTTCTTCTATATCCTCATTTGTTTTTGAATAGGGGTAATGCATTGTTATGCATTTTTTTCCTGTTTCTTCTTCTATAATCCTTTTAGATTCCTGAATCTCAAAAAAAAGATCTTCTTCATTTATTTCAGTCAAAAGCTTATGATTGCACGAGTGGGAAGATATTTCATTATCATCGAGCTTTCTTATCTCATCCCATGTCATTCTTTTTATGAATATATTTTCTGGCTGTTCTATCGTTTTTCCTACCCATGATATAACTACTCCAAAACTTCCTCTAACATTATATCTCTCCATTATTGGATATGCTATGAGGTACTGATTCTCATCACAATCGTCGAATGTGATGCTTAAGGCAGCGTCAGCATTGTTGTACCACTCTGTTATCTCTATATCTGCGTATGGATAAACAAAGACAAGAAGAATAAGAAAAATAAACAGACATTTCAAACTCTCACCCATACCCTCTGTATATCAGTTCATCCCATTCATCTCTTTCATCCCTCTCTCTAACTTCTTTCCTGAAAACGAAACAGAGGGCAATTCCGGCTAAAAATCCTCCTATATGTGCAAAATATGCAATACCGCCAGAGGTATCTGCTATTGATCCAACACCTGAAAATAACTGCAAGACAAACCATACACCCAGAAAGAAGAGAGCAGAAACTCTTCTTATCATGACAAAAAATCCTAGAAATATGAGTGTATTTACCTTTGCTTTTGGATATGTAATCATGTAAGCTCCGAGAACTCCTGCAATAGCTCCAGATGCCCCAAGATTCGGTATTGCTACACTAGGACCTGCTAATACTTGGAGGAACGAAGCTGCAAATCCACAGAGTATGTAAAAAGAAAAAAACCTAAGATGCCCCATGGAATCCTCAACATTGTTGCCAAAAATGAACAAAAAAAGCATATTTCCAAAGATGTGCATAAGCCCACCGTGAAGAAACATGGAGGTAACTAAAGTCCCCATATTTTCAAAATGTGCTATGTCTCTAGGAATTAAGGCATATGTGTTTACAAACTGATTAAATTTGGCTGGATAAAATAAATCCAGATAAAACTCGTATATGAAAACGAGTACATTAACCAAGATGAAAACATAAACTACGTAAGGCGTTCTCTTGCCTGGGACGTTATCTGAAAGGGGAAGGAAAACCATAACAGGAAAGAAATCTATGAAAATATAAAACTTTCTATACAAGATCCTTGAACTTCCCAAGATATGTATGATCCAGAAGATATATTTTTAAATTCTTCATTTCTATAAGATCGTTTTTAAAGAAATAGCCTGGGATTCTTTCCTTGTTTATGGACATTCCTGTTATCAAAGGAGAAAAAGCAGGAAGTACTATTATTTTACTCTTTTCATTTTTAAAAGACCCGAATAGGAAACATTTTTCCTTTGTGACCTTGCCTATATCATCTTTAAAAGTAACGGCAGGATGAGAATGTCCTATAATGATATACTCTGGCCTTTCTGTTATCTTTAAGTGCCCATGTGTTAAAAGTATGTTATCTACAAAAATTTTATTGTATATTTTTTCATCTGTGAGTCTTTCAATATTGCCATCATGATTTCCTTTTATGATCTTAAAAGGAACGGGAAGATCGAGAAAATGAGGCACGTCCCTCTCTTCCCTGAACGAGATTAGAGGAATATTATGTTTCAAATCTCCCAGGAATATTATCTCATCTATCTCGTTTTTCTCTATAATTCTCTCAAGGGATTCTTTTATTTTTCTTGTTATGCTTCCGAGTTTTATCCCCTTCGCATACAGCTCATACTCTATACCTAAATGCAGATCGGCAACTACCATCATCTTTTTTTCGTTTTCTATTATCAAACAAGGCTCATTTTCTACAGTATAGATATCCATAATTCTAAATAAGAGAGTTTATTTTGTTGCCTTCGTTAAAAGCGTAAGCCATTCTTGGAGTATTAAAACTGTATCCAAAATTCCCTTTGATGTCAATGGAGATAACACCACCGTATCCTCTTATATCTCTCAGTACAGTAAGTGCTTCCTTACACGCCTGTTTAAGCTCCATTTTTTTGTATAACTCTGCTACAGTTCTGGAAAGAAGTACTCTCATAATATATTCACCATACCCTGTAGCTGAGATACCAATAGAAGAATCTGCATAACATCCAGCGCCGAATATTGGCGAGTCACCCACTCTTCCCGGTATCTTATTCGGCGTTCCGCCAGTAGACGTACCCGCTGCAATGTTCCCATTTTCATCTAGGGCAACTGCTCCAACTGTACTGTGAAAAAAATCTTCAGGTTTTTTATTCTCCTTTTTTATTTGTTCCCATCTCTTTAATTCCCTCTCCATAATAAGTTCTCTCGGATCACAAAGGGGAACACCCTTTTTTCCAGCATACTCTTCAGCCCCCCTACCTACAATAAAATTTACTTCGTTATCCTTCAAAATTTTCTTTGCCAACGAAATGGGATTCTTTACTTTACTCACTCCTGCTACAGCACCAAAATTGGAGTTTTCTGCAATTATAGCATCCAGCTCTATCTCGCCATTGGCATTGAGAAAAGACCCGTACCCCGCGTCAAATGTAGGATCGTCTTCCATCGTATTTATGGCTTTTTCTACAGCATCCAAAGCATTTTTTTCTCGTAATCCTTGCTTTACAGCCTGGGTAACACCTTTTAGATGGTCTTCTACAGCATTATCCGGTATTGCCCATGCTCCTCCATGAACTATGATTTTCATAAGAATGTATCTGTATCTCTATTAAAAAGATTTCTCATCGGTAATAATGGTGAATTATTTACAGCTTCCAAATATCTATGAGGAATGCCCCAAGAACTTAGATAGGTTTTCCGTGGGCAACTTTCCAGTAATTTCAATGAACTCGTTATCCTGTTTCATCTCAAGATCAGAGATTTCCATTTCTTCTATGTCCACTTCTTCCATGACATCTTTTCCGTATTCTGCTGCATCTTCTTTGTTTTTGAACTTAAGAACCATCTTGAATTTTACCATGCCCTCATTATCTTTCACCGCCGTGAATCCCATAGCTACACTATGGGGAGCACTGTAGTAGCTTTCTTTCATTACCGTTGTCGTGAATCCATTCGGTAACAATCTATTTACTATATCTCTAACGTCTTCATCACTGTCATATACTGATTTTTCTATACCTTCAACGGTATCGATAGCCATCTTCACGGAT
>DAOVEQ010000048.1 GCA_030668905.1 Thermococci archaeon | reverse complement strand
GCCACTGTTGTTCCTATTGTTTTGTTTTTCCTTTCCATTTATATCCCTCTATATGTGATTCTTTACTATTCTTTTTGCGATATATATTTATAAAACTTTCTATAACATATATTTTTAGTATAATACTTTTATTAACTTCTTAGTTGGTAATCAAAAGAGATAAAAAAGAAGCTTAAATAACAAATCACCATAAAAATAAGCTGTTATGAATCCTAAAGTTATAGGTATCAAAAACGGAAGTCCTGGCGTGACCCAGATCCTTTCTGTATACGGCGAAATCTCCTCCTTGTATTTATTAACATCATACTCTATTGTACCCAACGCAGAACGAAGCTTTAATTTTCCATCTTCGCGAAAAACCAAGGGAAATATTTTATCATTGAGATGCTTTATATCTATTGGATATCCCGTAAAATAAGCTCTTATCTTGGCAAGCTTCTGGCCTTCTATATCCTCAAATTTACTTTTTTTGAGAACATTATAAAAAAATATGGCTAAGGGAAGAAATATAACAAGAATAAGGCTATTATTAAAGATAGAAATAGAAAAGATAGGTAATGTTTTTTCAGTTCCGAAAAATAAAGAAGATAATGCAATTAAAGCTTTTCCATCTCCTCCCCCCATCAAACCAAAAAATGTTATGAAAAAAATAAAGATAAATGTTACGCTCATATTCTGGAAGATAACATTAAAAGGATTTGGAGCAAAAAACATTAATACAGATACTCCCAAAAATGCAAAAATATACGGAGTTTCTTTGATATTTTCCTGAAAAGAACTTCTTTCGAGGATAAGAATCGCTATATAAACAATGATGAATAAAGCGATTATCTTAATGAGAGTAATATTCTCTGCTAAAGGTCTGTATATTATATTTTGAGAATAATCATATACTCCGAAAAGGAGCCCTATGGCTATCATAACTATCCACACCCAGTCCTCTATTTCCCTTTTTTTTATGTCCTCAATACAGGCGTAAAAAAGTAAGATCAAAACAGGTATGACTCTGATCATAATCAGAAATAAAAAAGAAAGTATAAAAAAGTATCGTCAGATATTTAAATACTTCTCAAACTCCCATTGTGTAACGTACAACCTATATTCATCCCATTCTTTCCATTTCGCTCTCATGAACGCATCATATGCTTTTAGTAATGCACTTTTGACAACGAGATCTTTTTTAAGCTCTTTTAGAGCATCTTTTAGTGTAGATGGTAAAAGTTCTATACCTCTTTCCTTTATTTTTTCTATACCCAGATCGTATAAGTTATAATTTATAGGAGAAGGCGCTTGAAGCTCATTTATTACTCCATCCAGACCTGCTTTCAGAAGTACTGAAAACGTTAGATAGGGATTGCATGAAGCATCCGGAACTCTAAACTCTATTCTCTTGTTTTTTGATTTTGGTATCCTTATCAGAGACGATCTGTTTCCTCTTCCCCAAGATACATACGCAGGCGCTTCGTATCCGGGGATTAGTCTCTTGTATGAGTTTACGGTAGGGTTTGAAACTGCACAGATTGCTTTAGAATGCTTCAGTATTCCTGCAATGAACGATAAAGCCATCTGGGAAAGTTCGAAATCTTTTTCACCTTCGAATATATTTTTTTTGCCAGACGAAAGATTTAAATGGAGATGCATCCCGTTTCCATAATCATTTTGGAATGGTTTTGGCATGAAAGTAGCTGTCAGGTTGTTGAGACTCGCTACTATCTTTATAATTATCTTTGATGTCACTACAGAATCCGCTGTTTTTAACGCGTCCGAAAACTTGAAATCTATCTCCTGCTGTCCTTTACCAACTTCGTGGTGCGAGGCCTCGTAATCTATCCCCAAATCCATCATCTGCAGAGCAGAAGTTTTTCTTATGTCGTGGGCAAGATCTACCGGTGCAAAATCGAAATAGCTGCCGTTGTCCTGCTGTTTCATTTCCTCGTTCAACAAGAAGAATTCTAACTCTGCACCCACGTTAAATACAGTCTTTTCTCCAAGTCTCCTCTTCGTCTCTTCAATATTTTTTTTCAAAACAAACCTGGGATCTCCTTCAAAGGGTTTATCATCACGATAAACATCACAGATGAACCTTCCCTCTTTCCTCCCGTTAAAATTGAAAACGGAGAAAGTATCCGGATCGGGCTTTAAGCTCATATCGCTTTCACTTATCCTAGAAAATCCCTCTATTGAAGATCCATCAAAACCTATACCCTCGGTTAAAGCTGTTTCCAGACTTTTTGACGGTACGGCCAGGCTTTTAACAACGCCGTTGACATCCACAAACTGCAGCCTCAAAAACTTTATGTCCTCTGTTTCAAGTGTTTTGTATATTCGTTCATTCATATTGTCACTGCCCCTACATCTATATCGAAAAACATGAATATACTATATTTTTGTTCAGTATATAAACTTTTCTATTTACGAATGACTTTCATAGATACATCTTAAATAATCTTTGTTTAAACTTAAGAAAGATAAAGCTTTTATATGGTTAATTATTAAATATATATAGGTGATAAAAAATGCCAAGAAACGTAACATTAGCAACTATAGTACCACCAAAAATACTGGAAATGATTGAAGAATTGGTAGCTCAGGGGAAATATAGGTCTAAATCAGACTTCGTATACCAATCTGTTATTGCCAAACTTGTTGAAGAAGGCAGAATAAAGAGAGGATAGTATTACGTCTGGTAAAGAGAATGGGGGAGGTGGCTCCTTAATTCCTTTTATACATCCAGATTTTCCACTTCAGCTGCATGCTCATAAATAAACATTTTTCTGGGTTCGACCTTTGCTCCCATCAAGATAGTGAAGGTTTCATCAGCCTCTACAAAATCTTCACTGATAATCTTTTTTACGATTCTTGTTTCAGGGTTCATCGTAGTTTCCCACAGTTGTTCAGGGTTCATCTCTCCAAGACCTTTGTATCTCTGAATCTCGGCATTCCCTATACTTTTCAGTATCTTCTCTAACTCCTGATCCGTATAAGCATAATACTGTTCTTTGCCTTTTTTGATCTTGTAAAGGGGGGGCAGGGCTGCATAAATATGCCCGTTTTCTACTAACGGCTTCATATATCTGAAAAAGAATGTCAGCAGAAGTGTCCTTATATGAGACCCGTCCACATCTGCGTCAGTCATTATTATTACCTTGTCATACCTGAGTTTACTTATATCAAACTCTTCTGCAATTCCTGTACCTATGGCTGTTATCATCGTTCTTATTTCTTCGTTTTTTAAAATTTTATCGAGCCTGGCTTTTTCTACATTCAGTATCTTTCCTCTTAAAGGCAAAATAGCCTGGAAAGTTCTATCTCTTCCCTGCTTTGCAGAACCCCCTGCAGAGTCTCCTTCTACTAAATACAGCTCACATTTTAAAGGATCTGTCTCACTGCAATCCGCAAGTTTTCCCGGCAAAGTTGTTATCTCAAACGCTGTTTTTCTTCTCGCTAACTCTCTCGCTTTTCTTGCTGCTTCCCTTGCTCTTGCGGCAGATAAAATCTTTCCTATTATTCTTCTGGCATCATCTGGGTTTTCTTCCATGAAATATGTTAATTTTTCAAAAACTATAGAATCTACTATGCCCTTTACATCGCTGTTCCCTAATTTTGTCTTTGTCTGTCCCTCAAACTGCGGTTCATTTAATTTGATAGATATTACAGCCGAGAGACCTTCTCTGCAGTCTTCACCAGCGATTTTTTCATTATCTTTTATAAACTTATTTCGAAGAGCGTATGTATTAAAAGCCCTTGTGATTGCTGTTTTAAGCCCTGAGAGATGAGTTCCTCCCTCTTTTGTATTTATGTTGTTTGCAAATGTGAAAATATTTTCAGTATAACTGAGAGTATGCTGCATCGCAACTTCCACTATAACATTATCCTTCTCTCCATATACATAGAGAGGCTCTTTGCTTAAACTCTCTTTATTTCTGTTCAAATGCTTTACAAAGGAAACAATCCCCCCGGTATACTTAAACGATTTTTTGGTATTCTTCCTCTCATCTGTAAGTTCTATTTTCAATCCTTTATTAAGAAAAGCCAGTTCTCTAAGTCTTGTTGCCATAGTATCGAAATGAAAATCAATTTCTGGAAAAATTTCGTTATCGGGCGAAAATTTTATTATAGTACCACTCTGATCAGTTTTATCTATAATCCTTAACTCAGAAACAGGATTTCCTCTTTCATATCTTTGATAATAGATATTTCCATCTCTCTTTACAGTGACCTCAAGATACTCTGAAAGTGCATTGACGACGCTTACCCCTACACCGTGTAAACCCCCCGAAACTTTATAGCTCCTTTTATCGAACTTGCCGCCTGCATGAAGCATTGTGAGGACTATCTCCACGGCAGATTTCTTGTACTCGGGAAGGATATCGACAGGTATCCCCCTGCCATCGTCTTCTACAGTTACGGAACTGTCTTTATGTATAATCACTTTAATATCCTTACACGTACCTGCTAGAACCTCATCTATACTGTTGTCCACTACTTCGTAAACTAGATGATGAAGCCCATAACTATCCGTGGACCCTATGTACATACTTGGTCTTTTTCTTACAGCTTCTAAGCCTTCCAGAACCTGAATATTTTCCGCTGAGTATTCCATAATCATCACTTCTCCGCAGTAAAAATAAATTGGAATTTTCTATATTTTTTAATACATCTCACCGTATTTAAGCTTTGCCTTTTAATGAATATGAAAGAAATTTTAAAAAGTTATTCTTTCTAAAATCCCCTTTACATGTCCAGCTCCAACTACTACAACTATCCTATTTTCTTCTACCTGCTTTATTCTTTCGGCCATGAACTGATCTCGCTCATCTATCAGAACGTCGTAAAGATATGGTGAAAGCTTTTTGAGCTCGTTGATCAGAAATTCAATATTTTCTTTGTTCAGATCTATATTTATTTTCTCTTTTTGAAAAGGAGAGAAAATAAGAGTTTTTACAAGTTTTAATTTCTCTTTAAATGATATTTTTGTCATTTTTTCTATTGTTATCTCCGCATCTCTATCTATTAAATAAAGTCTGGCATTTATATCCTTGCAGTATTGAGCGGCAGTAATCATCTCTTTTCCGGGAAAGATCCCCATATCTTCTCCAATTTTTCTTTCTACGTATTCGAGAAAACCTGCTATTATCCCGAACTTTATCCCTTTCATTTTCACAATATCCATGAAGCTCATTCTTTGCCCTGTCAAAAGTCCGTAGTACCTTTTTATATCTAACTCTATGCAAACTGCTTCGGGGTTTTCAGATAGTATAACATCCTTTACCTCATCTACACTTTCTTTAAAAACATGAGCAGTTCCTATTAGCGTTATCTCTTTATCTTCTGTGATAATTTTTTCGATCATTGTTATGGAAATTTTACTTCCTTTTTCTCATATTCCATTTTCTTTAAGTCTTTTCTTTTTATTTTCCCGCTTATAGTCTTTGGAAGTTCTTTAACAAACTCTATCTCTCTTGGATATTTGTAAGGTGCTGTTACACTCTTAACGAAGCCCTGAAGTTCCTTCACAAGCTTTTCTGATGGATCGTACCCTCCTTTTAAGATTACGAAAGCTTTTACAATTTCTCCTCTTACAGGATGGGGAGACCCGATAACAGCTGCTTCTATAACAGATGGATGTTTCACCAAAGCATCTTCTACTTCGAAAGGCCCTATTCTGTATCCTGCAGAGAGTATGACATCATCAGCTCTTCCTTCAAACCACAGGTATCCCTCCTTATCTACTCTTACAAGATCTTTCGTATGATACTGTCCGTTATCGTCGATTACTTCCTTTGTTTTATCTGGTTTGTTGTAATACTCATTGAATATAGCAGGTATCCCTGCTTTCACAGTTATCTCACCAACTTTCCCTGGTTTTACTTCCCTTCCTTCGGGATCGAGAATTTTAATACCTAATCCTGGCATTATTTTTCCCATTGAACCCGGCCTTACCTCGGGGATACCAATATAATTGCAGGCAAGACAGCATGTTTCCGTCTGACCGTATCCATCTCTTATAGTTATCCCAAACGCCTTCTGGAACGTTTCCACAACTTCTCTATTGAGTGGTTCACCAGCGGAAAGGAGACTTCGTAAATGAGATAGATCATACTTTCCTAGGTTCGGCACCTGGATCATCAATCTCAACTCTGTCGGTGTAACACAGCATATTGACACAGGATATTTTTCCAAGAGCTCAAAGTATTTCTCTGCATTAAATCTCCCCTGGTATAACAAATCAGATGCTCCTGCATTCATTGTAACACCAAGATGTGTCCAGAACCACTTGGCCCAGCCTGGAGATGTCGTTGCCCAGACTAAATCGTTATCTCTAGCACCGTACCAGAATGGTATGTTTATTCTTCTAAAAGCATACATCCATGAGTTCCTGTGAACTACACCCTTTGGTAAACCTGTAGTTCCTGATGTATATGAAATATAGAAAATATCTTCTATCTTCTTTTTATTAGCTTTAAAATATCGAGATTCCGAGTTCATCAAAGAATCGTAGTTTGTCCATCCCTTTTTATCTCCATCCAAAAGAATAAAATGCTCTATTGTTTTACATTCACTTCTTACCTCATCGACTATCTTTGTTCCCGACATATTTGTGACTATAGCCTTAACACCGCAATCATTCGCCCTGTATTTAATATTCGAGGATCTCAGCATTTCGATAGCAGGAATTATTGCGCCCCCAAATTTGATTATTCCTAACTGTGTTATATAAGTTTCCGGGATCCTCGGGAGCATTACCATTACTCTATCTCCTTTTTTGAGATCAAGATTTTTAAGAACATTTGCAAATTTATTTGTCAGGAACTTCAGTTCCCAGTAACTAATTCTCCTTTCATCTCCGTTTTCATTTTCCCAGTAGATCGCTGTTTTTGTTCTGTCTTCAGCATGTTCGTCGACGACACTGGCAATGTCAAAATACTCGGGCCAGTCCCATCTGAACTCTTTCATCTCTTCCTCGTAATCGACCATCAAATCACCAATAAAAAATATTCATAAAGATATAAAAAGGTGTCTGTACTGGTCATGTTAACTTATTGTGGATGAGGTGAAAAAATAAAAATCACTGAGTTTTCACGGTTGCGTTACTTGAAATAAAGCTTGTTAGCCTTGTCTGATAGTAAGTAGTCTCTTTTATTAAGTCTTCTCAATCATTTTCCCACTTACTTATAAATAAGTTAGCAAGCTTTTTGATATCTTTGTTTGCAACATGAGTATAAATTTGAGTTGTTCTCAAGCTTTTATGACCCAATAACTGCTGAATATATCTTATGTCTGCTCCTGCTTCAAGCAGGTGTGTAGCAAAGCTATGTCTCAAAGTATGAGG
>DAOVEQ010000061.1 GCA_030668905.1 Thermococci archaeon | reverse complement strand
TTCCTGCCCATTTCCTCTGAGATTGTTCCTTCTTCTTCTTTCTGCATTATAAAATCTTTTGTTTCTTTTATTCCAAGTTTAGAAGCTTTTGCGTATATGCTACCCTTTATATTTCCTTTTACAGACTCAGGAAGATCCTTTAATATCTGATCTAACTCCCATTTAAAGTCTTTTATCCTGTTCATGTCAAGTTTTTTTGTTTTTTTTGTTCTCATTCTAGCTTTAATTTTTTCTCTTTCTCTCATGTTATCTCCCAGCTTTTTCTATATCAATGATTTTTACTTTAAAGAGCAATGTTTTTCCTTTCAATGGAAAATTAAAATCTACTTCTACATAATCTTCAGTTACCTCAATAACCTTACCAAAAGTAAAACATTCTTCACACTCAGGGAGAGTATTCCTGACGCCTTCACCTACCTTGTAGTCCAGTTTTGTTACAACACTTTCTTCCTTTATTTCAATTACAATAGCTTTAAAATTAACTGTTTCAAGTTTTTCTCCTTCTTTGAGTGAAAATTCTAATTTTATCTCGTTTTCTGTGATTTCTACTACCTTATAAGGCCCATAATATGTCGGAACTACTTTATCCATGATAGGATGATGTTTTATTTCTACAATCCCATCTTTGTCTATATTGAGAATGTCAACATCCCACCACTCCACAAGTTCCACAGTATTTTCCGGTATTATTTCTCCCTTTACCATCTTCTCAAGATACTGATAGTTTATTTTTTCAATTATAGGTACATTTATATATCTGGGTACTTCTTGAATTCTTTCCAGTTTCTTCACCTGATTTTCATCAGAATACCCGTATCCTTTTTCAGGAGGGATCTCAACTATCTTTTCCTCTCCGATTTCCATTCCTATCAAAGCTTCCTCGAGCCCTGGAAGCGTTCTTATAGTGCCCGGAGCAGGGTTGGCAGCTTTTACTGTAATTCTCTGAGGAGTATATTTATGAGTATCATCTAACTCTGTTTCTTTTGTTACATCTTCTTCCTGTATAGTTGTATCAAAAATGCCTCCAGTTTCCTTTTCCCATCCAATAAAGTTGATTGTCACGATATCTCCAGATTCAACTACATCTATTTCCTCTTTCTCATTACCCGAGATACACCCTCCTGTGATAATGAGCATTATCAGGATTACTGAATATATTATCTTTTTCATGTTTTTCCTATTTACAGCTGTTATATAAAAAACTTTTGTTATTTATGGTGTTTTCTATCAAAGTATATATTCTTTCCTTTGACTGAAAGTGGTATTCCAAAAGCTATCTCAGTATCTATCAGTCCCGCGTTTATAGCGCCGACACCTATGGAGAACATTATTCTATTATCCACGCATAGATCATTGGCAACTTTTACCATCGATCCTATCGCGATCCCAAGATCTACCAGTCTTATGGCACATAGAGGGCCTTTAAAACCATATCCTTCTACAAGAGTCTTTTTATTTTCTTCACACGTGAAACCACATGCTTTACAGTCAAGATTTGCTGTTTCTTTTCCTTTAACACCTATCAAAATGATCTTCTCCGAATTTACGACATTATTTGCATCCCTCAGTAGAAATTTAAACCCTGTTTTTTCGCTCGTTTTTCTCATTCCTTCTACAAGTTTCTCTTTTTCATTCTCGTCGAGTATCTTTATTTCTATAAAGTCTTCTCCCTTTGCCTTCGGCGCTGTCCTTCCTGCAACAGCCATTAACTTGGCTACTATCTCAACTCCTTCTTTTTCCATAAATTCAATAATTTTGTTATTATAAAAGGTTTTGTGATTGATTTCATGCAAAAATTTATATTCATAGAATTGCAAAAATTTTTAGGTGATAAAATGAATGTAGAAGAATACATAAAAAATAAACTCAAAAAAGAGAAACTACATTTTACATTGATCGATCCAGACTCAGAGATCGCAAAGAATTCAGGAGCATTGAACTCGTTAAAAGATATAAATACAGATGCTATACTTATAGGTGGGTCTACACAGGTTAGAGGGGAAGAGTTAGACAGTCTCATAAAATCGATAAAAAAATCTACAACTGTTCCTGTGATTATATTCCCCGGGGGAGTAGGAGGGATAAGCAGATACGCGGATGCAATATTTTTCATGTCCCTATTGAACTCGAGGAACCCTTATTTTATAACAAAGGCGCAGGCTTTAGGAGCTTTCCAGGTTAAACTTTCCCGGCTTGAAACTCTGCCCATGGGGTATCTTATAATAGAACCGGGAGAAACCGCTGGATTTATAGGTGAAGCCGATCTCCTTCCGAGACGCAAGCCAAAGATTGCAGCAGCTTATGCTCTTGCGGCTCAGCTTATGGGAATGAGTTTTGTTTATCTTGAGGCAGGATCGGGTGCATCTGAGCCCGTACCTTTAAGAATGATAAATTATGTAAAAAAAGCTGTTGATATACCTGTAATAGTTGGAGGGGGTATCAGAGACGAGAAAAAGGCAGCCGAGATATCAAAAGCTGCAGATATAATAGTTACCGGCACGATCGCAGAGGAAAATTTTGAAAAATTGAGAGAGATAGTAAAAACCGTAAAAGGGGTAAGATGAGTCTAATTTATAAAGTGAACAAGTTTCTAGACTCCCTTAAATATAAGTTCAAGTTAAACGAACTGGAGAATAAAGAGTACTTTAAAGAAATATACTTTACGATTTTAAACAATCTATCAGTGCTGGAAAGTTTTAAAGAAGAAATGGATTTTTATGGATTTCCAAATCCGTTTTATCCTTTAAAAGGTCTTAAAGGCTCCGAACCTTTTTTCAGAAACAGGGCACAGCTAAAAAAACTTACCTACGACAGAAACTCCTATGCTCTTTCAGCCCATAGAATAGCACTGGGGCATTTAACAGAATCAATAATGCTAAAAAATGAGAAAAAATACAGGGGGAGAGAAGCTTTGAAGTATTTAAATAAAGACCTCAGATTTTACAAAAACGAGGAAGGCGTTTACAGACTTGAAATCCTGGAATATCTCCCTTTATCTGGCGATTATATGGTAAAATTAAGCAATTTTACTCCAGAACAGAGGAAAGATTATAGAAAAATTTTGACACTCATAGATAAAGAAAGAGGGGGATTGAGTTCTGTCAGCGTTTATATGAAGTATAAATCTGGGAGGACAAAGAAAAATCTATCCTTAAAGGAGTATAAAGCTTTTATAGAGGATAAAATGAATATTGAAACTTTCAGACTTCAGAAGAAGAAAGGGGGATTGATAAAAGATAGACATATCAGAAAAATTCTCTCAATTTCGTACGCACCCTTTGGCACAGATACATTTATCTTTGATCTTGCAATGTTTTATCTGAAAAAAGGAAAGTATGAAAGAGAAAGATACTCGGGAATATTTCCCACACTTTCTAATAAGATTCCCAGGAATAAACTTGAAAAATATGAGGAGATAATAGTTTTAAAAGAAAAATTGGAAGAAGAACTGCAAAGATTAGGAAAATTTGAGAAAAGTTTAGTCGTCGGGAGTATAGCGTATTATGAAATTACAGGAAACATGGAAGAGACTTTAAAATATTTTAATATAAGCGAAAAAAAATTAAAAAGAAAATTAGAAGAGTTTGAGAGTTTTGGATTTTTAGGTGTAAAAAATCTACAACTTAGAACTCAGGAGTTTCTGAAATATCTACAAAGGTGATCTTTTGAAGATAATAAAGTTTACAAACAAAGAAAAAGTGATCAGGGAAATAGAAAAAGGAATTGAAGACGAAGTAGTATATTTATCAATAAGACCTTCGATAGACGTTATTGTTGCATTACTGGAGAATGATCCAAATATAAGAATAATTTTATGTCCTCCAAGTTTATATGATCTGACATCTACAAGGGTAAAAAACGCTTTAAAGAAGGTGGGCATCTCTCTGGAAAGAGGAAGTTTTAAAGTTGGAAGGCCAGTGAAATATAATAAAAGGGATATAGAAGAGATCCTCAAACTCTATAACTCAGGAGTTCCTGTTAGCAAAATAGCAAATGAGCTCGGAATACCGAGAAGAACTGTTTATTATTATCTAAATAAGGTGAAAAATAATGAATTATAACTTGTATAAAGAAATCCATGAAAATTTAAATGGAATAGATGATATAGATGCTCTTGTAAAAAAATTTAGAATAGAAAAAGAGGTACTTTTGGCGATACTCTCTCAAAAAATAATCAGAAATACAAAAAGGAATTACTACAAACTGGAAAGAAAAAAGGAAACTCTGAGGATTAGATGGAAAAGAGGAGAGAGTATTACAGATATCTCAAAAGAATATAATTTTTCTCCAGTATTAACAGCTTTATTCATATTTCAGGATAAGTTTTCACGTAAAAAATTTAAAGAATACATGAAAAATCCAGACTTAATTGAAGAAGAAAGAATAAAAGAGGAGATAAAAGAAGTAATAGAGAGAGATATAGTCTATTCTCCAAAATATATAGATCTGCAAAGGGAAAACGGAGTCAGATGCGAAGAAGAGATAAAAAATTGGCTGCTGAAGAGAGATATTAGATTTATAACAGAAAAAGATGCGAGACATGAAAATTTCAGGAAGACTCCAGATTTTCTTCTCATGACACCTTTCTCTGTTGGGGGATTTGAAGCAAAATGGGTAGAAAGCAAGGCAGGATTTGGTGATCTTATCCAGTTTAAGGAAGATTTTAGAGGTCAGCTTCATCCTTATGTTCGACTCTTTGGATCAGGAATCATCGTTTACTGGGTTGGTCATCTGGAGAGACTGAACGGATTTTCTAACAGGATAATAGTTGTCTCTAAAAAATTCTTTGGTGATAGAGAATAGGAAAAATATAAATACACGGAGTATATTAATAAAAATATGAAAAAGATTATACTGATAGTACTTCTTGTACTTCTCATACCATTGGTATCGTCAGCTAAGACTGTCTATGTTATAAAACTAGAGGGTGAGATAGGTTTAGCGAGCCAACAGGTAATTGATAAGGCGGTGGAAAGAGCAAATGTAGACGGAGTTGCTTTAATTATAGAGATGGATACTCCCGGAGGGAGAGGCGATGCCATGATGGAGATAATCAAAACAATAGAGTCTTCAGAAATCCCAGTAATTGTTTTTGTCAGTCCAAAAGGCGCTATCGCTGCTTCTGCGGGTACGTACATAGCAATGGCTTCTAGTTTAATTGTAATGGCTCCAGGTACCTCAATAGGTGCATGCGAGCCTATCCTGGGATACGATCCAACAACGGGACAGATTATGGAGGCACCTGAAAAAACAATTAATTTTTACTCGAGTTATATGAGATCCTTGGCAGAAAGTCATGATAGAAATCCAGATGATGCAGAGAAATTTGTCACTGAAAACTTGAGCCTTACTCCAAAATCTGCTCTTGAAAGAGGATTAATCGAGCTTCAGGCAGATAATCTTTACGACCTTATAGAAAAAGCTGATGGGATGAAGTTAAAGGGCATGGAAGGAAAACTGGATCTCAAAGATGTGAATATAGAAATCCTCGAGGCTTCATTTAAAGACAAGTTTATAATAACGATAACAAACCCAAACATTGCTTATTTTTTGATGACTATAGGACTTTTAGGATTGATTTTTGGTTTTACAACGCCGGGATGGCACGTTCCTGAGACAATAGGTGCCGTTTGTCTCGCACTCGGGATAATTGCCCAGGGATATATAGGTTTTAACTTAGGAGGTTTTATCTTGATAGGATTGGGGATACTGTTTTTCGTTATAGAGCTTCTTACCCCAACATTCGGACTTTTTACTATAGCAGGGGTAGCATCTTTCTTTTTCGGATCGATGTTTTTATTTTCGGCCGCAAAGGATGTGGAGTGGGTAATAAGCAGGGAATTTTATACCCAGTTTAGATATCTTGTTCTTATAATAACTATATGCGTGGCCTTGTTTTTTGTTTTTGGACTTTCAAAAGCTATAAAGCTCAGAAGAACAAAACCGACTACTGGAAAGGACGAGATGCTCGGTATAATAGGTACTGCTGATACAGATATAGATCCAGAAGGACAGATACTGGTGAGGGGAGAAAGGTGGAATGTTTACAGTGATGAAAAAATTAATAAAGGTGAGAAAGTAGAGGTTATATATATGGACGGACTCACTTTAAAGGTAAAAAAACATGAAAGGAGGTGAAAAAAATGGAATTTGATTTTATGCAATTAGCAAGTATATTCGTCGTGTTGATCATTCTGATGATACTGAGCTCTGCAATAAAGATCGTCAAGGAATTCGAAAGAGGTGTTATTCTAAGACTCGGAAGACTAAAAGGCGCAAAAGGACCCGGAATATTCTTCATAATTCCAATGATAGACAGGATGTACAAGATAGACCTGCGAACTAGGGTACTCGATGTTCCTGTTCAGGAAGTAATGACGAGAGATAACGTACCTGTAAGAGTAAATGCAGTAGTATATTTGAGGGTAATGGATGCTTCTAAATCGATAATTCAGGTGGAAAATTTTATTGCAGCAACATCGCAGAATTCGCAGACTACGTTGAGAAGCATAATAGGACAGGCGACTTTAGACGAACTCTTGAGTGAAAGAGATAAGTTGAACAGGAACCTTCA
>DAOVEQ010000166.1 GCA_030668905.1 Thermococci archaeon | reverse complement strand
CCAAGATAGTTTTGTTTTGAATAAATACGACTACTCCTTCTTCTATAGTTATACTCACCTTAACAACTTTTTCATCGTCCAAAACGATCTTCTTTTTTACATAATCCTGGGCAACGTTTGGATAAATCTTTGTTTTGTACTCCATATCCTTATATGTTATTATATACAGGTCATACTCTTCAAGAGAAGGATACAGCGGCGTTATTCTTATCGTCAGTTCATTATCTCTGTAATCTAAATCTATTATGAACTTATCTTCTTTCTGAAGTTATTCCTCTATAGCTTCTCTATACTTGTCTGTAACACCCTTATATCCCCCTACAGTCTCATGCGCACCGTTGAAATACATAGTTGGGTATCCAACGAAGGTATAGTATTCAAGTCTTAATTCTGAGACATCCTTTTTCATACTGTCGCCAGGATGATACTGTATACAAAATACTTTTTTCTCATATTCTTCTTCCATTTTCTCTACAGCTTCGTCTGCATAATGGCATGGCTTACACCATGTAGCTGTGAAGAACTCTGCAAAAACTCCTTTCTTTAAATTTTCTGTTTTGACACTCAATTCAACATTTTTTTCAATTCCGGACTCGGATGTAATCTTAACTTTGAATGATTTGTCTTCTTGCACACTGTAAATAGTCAGTTCCAGAATATAGTTCTCTTTTGCATCTAATTCTGTCTCATTTTCTGAAAGAATCCCTTCCTCAGTTTCAAAATAATATTTATCTCTCGAGTTTCCGGTATTTATTATCTCCATGCTGAATATAACGTCATAGTTCTGAGGCACATATTTCTCAGGCTCCAGACATCTTATATGAAAATCGTAATCCTTTTTTATTGTTGCTTTAAGGATTATCTCCTTTTCTTCTGCATTTTCAGGGATTATTTTTAAAGAAACACTTCCTTCGTCCCCACCTTCTGCTGTGAGTGGCGAAATTATGTATACCCCAATATTCTTTGTTTCATTCTTTTCCAGAGTAAACTTATCCTCGGATAGAGAGGCTTTCCATTCCTCGGGCAGATTTTTTTCCAAGATTAAAGAATATGAATCGTTCTCTCCAGTATTCTTTAGACTCACAGAGAACTCTGCTGTTTTCGAGGCTTCGATCTCTAATTCTTTTTCTCCTGTCAACGTATATCTATATACTTTTTCCTGCACAATTGCTTTTACACAGAACTCTTTTTCATAATCTATTTTGTCTCCTAAAACAAGAAATCTTACTTTTCCTTCTTCTTGTTCATCATAATCAGGTGTAACTGTGATCAGAACATCGATATTTTCTCCATTCTTCATCGTATAATTTGTATGATCTAAAAAACAGATGTCGTTAAAGCAAAAATTAGCCTCCCAACCGTCAGACATTTCTTTTTCCAGTCTGAAGATAACGTTTTGTTCGGAGTTTAAATTTTTTATAGTTAATATAAAAGAAGCATCTCCGGAACTGAGTTCCTTTGTATCCTCAGAAAAATGAAAATTAATCTCTGGTTCTCTATTAATCCACGATTCTTCGATCTCTGGAGAAATATATAAATATCCAAGCATGAACAAGCACAAAATGACAGTGGATGTTAGATACTTTAAGAACATGTATCCCCCTCTATATCCTCAATAAGATCTTTTGCTATATCTATATTGATACTTTGAGATCTTAATTCTCGCAACACTCTTTGGAAAGAGTACCTTTTTAAAAAAGGATACTTTTTGTGGATTTTTCTTAAAAAATCGCATCCGAAACCATTAGGATACTCATTCGTGACCTCAATATGATCATTCTTATTCAGCGAAAGCATCGCAGGTATGTTGAGTCTGTACATATCGCTAACTTTCATTATAGAATGAGATCCAACGGATAACATATCTCCAAATCCTATAAATTTATAATTCCCACCTCTTGCAAACTCGTATATCTTCCGCGTTATAAATTTCTGGCATCTTCCGCATGGATGAAAACGCTTATTCTCAGCTTCGTTCAGTATATTTTCATAGTAACCGTCATATATAAAATGAACTTTAATATCATTTTTTTCACAGAATTCTTCTATGGGATCCCTGTTTGACTCGGATATTAAAAATGTTACGGCTTCGGGGTTTAGACAGAACTCTTTTGCTATGAGCAGAGTAGCCTTGCTGTCAATCCCACCTGAAAAAGCTATCAGTGTCTTTCTACTCTCATGAAATTCATGTTTTTTACCAAGCCTGTACTCGAGGATGGGTTTTATGTATCTGTTAAGATCCGGATCGTTATACCTTTTCAACGTTTTTAACGAGTTCTGAACTCGATATACATCTCTAAACTTTCTGGCAATTTTCATAACCTCTCCTCGTAATACTTATATATATCGATCGCTCCTGTCGTCGGCTCGCAGAGTCCATCATAAACCTCCTGGAGGATTTTTTTAAAAAAAGTATCATTCTTTAACCTTATACATCTATCCTCTCTTTCCACAAGGTTTTTTCTTTCCCATCTGCTCAGCCAGAAAAATTTTGTCGGATTGAGCAGTATTACTTCGTCATATGTTATGTCCTCATCGAAATCTCCGAATATTATGGGAATCTCATTTTCTCTTGCGTATTCTAATGCTTTTTCCATC
>DAOVEQ010000038.1 GCA_030668905.1 Thermococci archaeon | reverse complement strand
TTCTGTACAAAAGATATAAAAAGCTCATTGGAGTATATAGAATGGGATGAGAGCATGAAAAAACAATATAAAAATCATATCTTGGCATTCCTTCTAATTTTTCTCCTCAGTTTTTATGCTATTTCTGTGTATCAGAACTATAGAGAAAAACAGAGTTTTGGAGATTGGCATGAATCTAATTTGAAAAACCAATCCAAAATGATATCTGAACTAGAAAATGAGCCGCCTCAAGAGTATTTTATTATTGAGAAAATCGGTAGTGGAGCTATGTATGTAAGTAAAACATACTATTCTGAATTAGAGCTTGTTAGTTCAAACAATGTCTCTTCTCTGGTACCTTTTAAGTCAGCAATTATGATAAGAGGAACTATGAACTATACCTGCCAATTAACTTCCTGCATTGGAGACGCCTTTGTGAACTATAAGAGTGACTTAGCTGAACATATTCATATCTTTGGAGACGAGAATAATATAAAAACAGACGATTGGAATGAAAAACACTGGAAAGAATTTCTGGAATCCTTAAGCAAAGAACTTCCAGATTTTGAAAACGTACAGAAATATCTTAAAAATGAAGAAGAGTTAGAAAAGATGATCAAAATTCATACAGACGTTAAAGCTCTGAAAGGATTTAATGACAGATGTGTGGAAAGATACAAAACTAATATAGAAAATGGTGAAGCAGATAAAGCTCTATTCAACCTGGAAGCTCTAAAATCTATAGATACTCTTGTGAAAGACGATGGGAAACTAGAAGCTCTTGAATCTTTGAATAGCCTTGTAGAAGAAAAGGAAAGATTGACATATCCTGAAGAAACATCCTTAATAGGAGGATACTTCGTTTTAATAAAGCAAAACTTAGAATATTCAATTCCAATAGCACTGGGAGTATGGATAGTTTATATCATTTTTTATAAGTTGATAGAAAAGAGAGTATGAAAAAAATCCATCCTCAACTTTAAATATACAAAAAACAAGTTTCTCTATGCTGCAGATAGATAAAGAAAAACTCTTAAAAGAACTGAGAAAATTAAATCCCAAAAAAGTGGGACTCCAGTTCCCCGAAGGTCTTAAGTCTAAGGCTATTGAAATAGCTGATCTTCTGGATTACGAAGTTTTTATTTATGGTGGTAATACGTATGGGGCGTGTGATGTAGCAGATGAGGAACTTAGTTTCTGCGACTGTTTGGTCCATTTCGGACATGCAGAGATTTCTCTGAAGTTTAAAATACCTGTAATATTCATGGAGGTATTTGATGATATCGATCTTGTTCCTTCTTTGAAAAGAAATCTTAAATATCTAGAAAAAAAAGGAAAAAACATAGGACTGGCAACTACAGTTCAGCACATACCTCAGTTGAAAAATGCAGAAAGCTTTTTAAAAAGTAGTGGATTTAATGTCTATACAGGCAAAGGCACGGAAAGAATAAAGTATGATAGCCAGGTTTTGGGCTGCAATTTTTCAGTGTGCACGAACATTGAGGATAAAGTTGATTATTTCCTCTATATAGGAACTGGATACTTTCATCCCCTCGGCATAAGTCTCAATACTGGAAAAGAAGTATTTCTCATAGATCCATATACAAAAAAAATAGAAAATTTGGAATATGAGAAAACAAAACTTCTAAAAAAAAGGTATGCAGTTATAGAAAAGGCGAAACGTGCAGGAAAATTTGGTCTCATCGTCTCGACTAGAAAAGGACAGTTCAGAATGAAAGAAGCGCTATATATCAAAAAAGAGCTGGAAGACTTAGGGAAAAAAGCTTATATCTTTTTAACAAGGGAGATAAGTCCTGAGGAACTTAGAGGTTTTAATCTGGATGCCTACGTTATCTGTGCCTGCCCCAGGATAGCGATAGATGATCAATCCAGATATGAAAAACCTATATTAACAGTAAGTGAGGTAAGTTTAATAAGTCAAACAAAAGAATACGAGTTTGATGTAATAGGAGGTATTTAAATGACAAAGAAAAATGGAGAATTCGTTCTCCCGGGAGATCTTCTGGGAGTAAGTGAAGAGTTTATTCCGGGGTATGGTGCGTATGAAGATGGAGGCAAGGTCTATTCCTCGATAGCAGGGATTGCAAACCTGGATTTTGAAAAAAAGAAGGCTTTTGTTGATCCTCTAACAGATGTTCCACCAGTGCCTAAAGAAGGGGACATAGTACTCTGTGAGGTAACGGGCATTAGAGAAAAAATAGCAATGGTGGAGATCATTGCATTAAAGAAAAACCCTCAAAGAGCCCTAGCCGCTTCTCCAATGGCAAGGATATATATATCGCAGACTAGTAGAAGATATGTGACAGATATCTCGCGCGAGTTCAAAACTGGCGATCTCGTTAGAGCTAAAGTAGCTAATGTAAAAAGGACACCTATCGAGCTTTCCACAGTTGAAGAGAATCTTGGAGTGATAAAAGCTTACTGCTCCAGATGCAGACATCCTCTGGAAAAAAAGGATAATAAACTTGAATGTCCTAACTGTGGCAATACCGAGTTTAGAAAGATAGCTTCAGATTATAGGAAAGGAGTTTTTTGAGGTGAAAAAATGGAGATAGAAATATTAAAATCTCAAAAAAATGAACTGGAGTTCAGAATTATCGGGGAAGATGATACATTTGCAAATCTTTTGAGAAAAATTCTGCACGAGGATAATCACGTAAGTTTTGCAGCATACAGGATAGTTCATCCGTTAACAGAGAGGGACAAACCGATATTCAAACTCGTCACGGATGGAAAAGAATCACCTGCAAAGGCATTGACAAAGGCAGCAAAAAAAACAAAGACTCTTGCAAAAAAATTTAGAGAGGAACTTGTGGATAAGGTATAAAAATGTCACTGGAAAAATTTGGGGACTCCTTTATAAATTTTATTTATTCATTAGCTAAATCGCAGGTTCTAGGAGAATACGATGGGATAAAGGTTCCAAATTCCTGTTTAGCTGAAGCGCTTACGCTCTCGGAAGTTGAGTCTCCAAGGAGGAGTGATAAACACAAGAAAGGTGATTTTGTAGAGAAAATAGTTGCAAAATCATGGATAGACGGAAAAATAACAGAAGAGGAATGTGTAGAGATAATAAAATCAGCGATCATGAAATACGATTTAAAAGAGAGAAATGAAGAAAGAAAAGCGATAATTGAAGGTTTTAAAGATCTTTTAAATGAAATAAAAAAAAGAGTTTAGATCTTTGGTTTTCTTGGAAGTCCACCGGGTTTTGAAGGCTTAGGCTTAGCTTTTTCTTCTTCGAAAGGCTCTTTTCTTTTTGGAATCATTGGAGATATCTTCTTTGTCCTAAAGAGAAAGAACAGAACTACCAAGACCGCTACTATGGCTACGGCATAATACTTCAATTTATTGCTTGGCGGCTTCTCTTCTGAGATTGTAGCGGATTCTTCCACAGTTTGGTCTGCAATTACGTCTTTTGTAAACGATTTGTCTATAAATCCTGCCTTTGTAAGTCTTATCGAGTGTCCGCCTTCTTCTATGTTTTCTATGAGCAGTATTCCATCTTCATCGGTCTTACCTTTCATCTCGTTATCAACGAAAACATTTACATCCGGAATAGGATTCCCCTTTTCGTCTTTGACAGTTATTTTCAAACTTCCCTCTTTAATTGGAGGTGGTGTTGTTACAGTTCCTGAGGATAGGATAATACTCTTTGTGACTGTCTTTCCTCCGAAAACATCCACTTCCACTGTTTCCGTATTGTATCCCTCAAGACTTACTTCTATTGTGTATTTACCGCCATCTAATTGAAATGACGCCTCTCCGTTCTCTGCAGTTTTCTCTTCTACAATATCACCATTAAATTTGATCTGCACCGTGGCATCCAGCTTATTCTCGTCTTTGTCATGTATCGCTACAGTAAGTATACCCTTTTGTGACTTCATTTCGAGCGTTTCTATATTGTACCTTTCTTTAGGTTTGACGCTAAACACGCTGGATTTGAACTTCTCGTAGCCCTCCATTTCTATCTCTATATAATAACTTCCTGGCGCTACACTGTCTATCGTAAATCCTTTGTTAGATGATGTTACACTCGTAACGAGGGTACCCTCTTGTGTGTAGAGTTTTACAGTAGCCCCGACAACAACTTTCCCCAGCTCATCGGCCACTACACCATATACTGACCCCGAAATGCTTATCGTTATCGGATTTGTTTTTGGTGAATCGAGTGTTTGGCTGAGAACTACCCTTACTTTTTGATCTTCGTATCCGACAACACCTATTTCATACGTATGTCCTATCTCTACTTCTATAATGAAGTTTCCGTTAGTATCGGGTGCAGTTGTTTCATAGGGAGATGTCTTTCCATCCTGATATGCAACCACCTGGTACGGCACGGTGTTATCATCGAAATGGATAGTTCCAATAATGAGGTCATAGCCTTTTTTGTAGAGTTTTACAATTTTTTCTGTATCCGCACCCAGTGTTATAGTTTCTATGTATCCTGCTCCTGTCCCGTCATCGTAATTTTCTTTCTCAACTCTAACGTTATATGTTCCCGACTGCAAAGAGAATGTAGCTTTTCCCTGTGAATCTGTTGTTTTTTCGAGTGACTCTACTTTTACCTGCGCCCCGTCTATGGGTGCGTTCTCGAAAGCATCTATAACTATGAAACTCAAGTTATACCTAGTTTTTATGACAGCGGTGAACGTTTGATCCCCTGTAACATTTATAGTTTCCGTGTATGTTGAGAATCCAGATTTTTCCACCTTTAGAGTATAATTACCGCTCTCAATATCGTTGAATAGTACTTTACCCTGCGAATCCGTAGTATCACTCATCGCAGCCCCTACTGTCGGTGTAAGAGTAACTTCGGCTCCTTCTACTACGTTATTACCTGCATCTTTTACAAGTATAGTAACATCGTTCTTTTTTGTGGATGAAAGTGTTATAGGTATAGTTGTATTTCCAGTTATATCATAAACATCCGAGTAAGAAGTATAATCTTCTTTTGTGACGTTAAGGCTGTAAGTTCCATTCGGTACATTCTCAAAGATAGCCTTTCCTTCTGAGTTAGTTGCCATTGTGTTCGTACCTAGTTTTACAGTTGCCCCCCCTATTGTGTCTCCAGTTGTAGATTTCACGATTATGGTGACTGTATTCTGTCCAGGAACACTTATTATTACCAGCAGTGGCTCTGAAAACTCACTTTCATTTCCAGCCCTGTCAGTTGCTCTGACTCTCCAGCGGTAAGCAGCATTTTCCAAACTCACTGGGGGTATATAATAGGTTACAAAAATATCTGTTATTGTCGTTGCCTCTGAGAACATAGTATCTGAGGCATACGTATACTGATATGTGTATTTCTCAACGCCAGACCCTGAATCTGTGGCTCCCGGCCATTCGAACTTTGGAGTGTTGTCTTCAGAACTACCTCCGTTCGGAGGAGACCATCCTGTTGCAATGCTCGGCATTGTAGGTGGGGTTTTATCGATTATAAATGACCACGCATCAGACCATGCGCTTTCTATATCTTTAGAGTTTATGCACTTTACCCTCCATTCATACTCACTTTCCTCTAGCGGCGAGCCCACTGTATAACTTGTGTTTGTGTTTCCTATGAGTATCCTCTGTTCAGCATTTTCCCAGTTCTGCGTGGTCTTTTTGTACTGTAAGATATACGTGGAGGCGTCTGATACAATTTGCCACTCGAATGTAGGTGTTGTATCTTTTATTGCAGAATTATCTGAAGGAGATAATAACTCTGGTATCTCCGGTGCTACAGCACCTATTGTAAACTTAAAGTAACTGGAGTATGGTCCGCCATTTGCAGAAGCTCTCCAGTAGTATGTACCATCTTCAAGATCGTACGTCATTGTATATGTAACATTTATCCCACCAGTATTAAACCCTGAACTTATTGTGAACGTGCTTGCAGGGGGGAATGAAGAAGATGTAGATATCTGAAGACTGTATTCTGTTGCCCCCTGGATCTTCGTGAATTCAAATGTTGGTTTCGATTCTGTTATTTCAGCATTATCTGGTGGAGAGATAAGATTTGGAATGTTCTTGTTGACTTCAAGCGTATTGTACTCCGAGTACCCTGTGGAGAGATCTGTCTTTACCCTCCAGTAGTATGTACCATTAGGAAGGCTTTCACTTAGTAAAAGCTCATATTGTGTACCTGATACAGTTTTTTGAAGAACTGTAGTTCCAAAACTTGGACTTTCAGATATCTGTAGTGTATACGAAGTAGCATAAGGTACTGAACTCCATTCAAAAAGTGGAGTGGAATCGTTTGTTGTTATATTATTTGCTGGAGATATCAGATTGGGAACAGGAAATACATTAAAGCTTCTTATGCTAGAAGAAAGGCTTATATTCCCGGCATTGTCTACAGCATAGACTCTCCAGTAGTACGTGTCTTCATTTAACTGTTCTCCCGATGTTATTGTATAGGATGTGCTCGTAAGATTTGCCTTTGTTATTGTACCAGTTCCTATGAAACTGTCATTTGGAGAAACTTGCAGGGTATAACCCTTAATTCCAGATCCTGAATCAGAGGCAGCGTTCCACTGCAGTGTCGGCCTGACATTGTTTATCGTTGCTCCATTTGCAGGTGAGTTCAATGTGGGAGCAGAAGGTTTTTGAGTATCGTAGATTATAGAGAATTGTTTAGGATCTGTAGAATTAGCTGTGTCTTTTGTGACTATTCTCATTATAGTTATCTGTCCCGAGGCAGTAAGATTCTGAACTTTAGCGTTTACTGTAATTGTAAGGATCTCTCCGACCTCTATTCTGTACCCCGGACTATTTGGGGTCCCTGTCGCTGATAAATGATTGCCAGCTATGGTAAAATTCCAATTCGGAGCAGTAACACTTGAGTAATAAAATTCCCTATTACTGTCTCCCGTGGTATTTTCAAATTTTATCTCTTTAATGGGGTCTCCTGATGTATTGTAAACTATTACGGAGTAATCTATATAGCCTGTTGTGTTTATCGCTTCAGGATTTACTGTTACGTTACTTAAATGAGTTGCACTTAAAAATGTTAAAGATGTCAGTATTATTGAAATCAGGAAAAAAGCTTTTTTATTCATATCTATCATCCTCCAACTTTTCAATAACTTTTTCAAGAAATTCCTGCCAGTTCTTAGCATGAAGCTTACCTTTAAGCTCTACTGCTTTAAAATATAACCCATCCGGGATATTTTTGAATGTTATGTTTTTCATATCTTGCCACCTTTGCTTTAAATACTGTATATGATAGTAATAATGTTTATCCTTTAAATAGTTTTCGGTCGGCAATGTTGATTATCAACGTTTATGAGATTTTTGTTCAAAGCTTTGTATTACTATATGTGCCGACGTTTGCTCAATTCCCCTTATTGAGTCAATTTCATTGAGAGTTCTGTCTAATTGTGACTTATTTATGCTTACTATGGCATCTATTTCCCCAGTGACCCTGAATATCTCTGCAGATTCAATTTTTTTTAATTTTTCAAAAGCTTCCTTCCTTAAATTAGGTTTTATTTTGATAAAGATGTAAGATTTACCATCATCTTTCTCCAAATACTTTACTGCTCTATCGGTGAGATCTATAAACTTTCTGCCAGTCCTGATAAATTCAAGCCCCTTTAATTCTCTCAAATGATTGTTTAAAGCCTGTCTTGTAATTCCTAACTCTTCAGAGATTTTCTCCTGCGATTTTTCCACTGTGTAAACATCTATCTTTTCGCTTTCGTCATAAAGCTTTTTTAAGATCTCGTACTTTCTTTTAGTCAACATACTATCACCCTTACCTTTACATTGTAAATGTATACATACATCCTTTTTAAATGTTTTGAGATACAGGTCTATTAATTA
>DAOVEQ010000041.1 GCA_030668905.1 Thermococci archaeon | reverse complement strand
AGTTTCAGTTTCTGTGGCATGGGTTCGCAGAAAAAGATGGTGACAAACTATTGATCGGAGACGTTTTCCTAGGAGGGTACTATCTGAATAAAAATGAAACTATGATAATAGATTTTCCCCAGAACTTTATCTACGAGTATGTTTATCCGCTGCCAGACGAAACGAAAATATCCAATCTGATATGGTACGGGCCCAAGAGTTTCGGTGAAAAGGAGCCCACACTGATACTATCCAGATTTGAAATTAAAAATACGGAAACAAAGAGCAGTACAGAAGAACGAGAAGAAGCTAAGGAAAAGGATTATCTGTTTATTATCCTCATATTTATCATAGGTATATTGTTTATTGCTATTCTCATTACCCAAATAAGAAAAAAGGAAGATGAAGAAGATATATTCTTTGATGAGGACATTATAGTTAATTTATTAAAGAAAAATAGAGGAAAATGCTTACAAAATAGGATCGTGGAGGAAACTGGATTTTCAAAGTCAAAAATAAGTCAGGTATTAAACGATATGGAAAGAAAAGGTGTAATAAATAAAAAAAAGATAGGAAGAAACAATTTAATAATTCTAAATGAATTTTGATAACATAAATTTTCTCAAAAAACAAAAATGAACTATTATGAACTATTAAAAACTTTAGAGTAATATTATAAACTAAAACAAAAAATAAAGGCAATAGAAAGCTTTAAATACTAGAAAAACAGTGTATTTTTATGAAAAATAAAAAATTTGTTTTTCTTTCATTTGCATTGGCAGTTGGATTAACAATTGGAGCGATTTCGTCAAGTAGCTCGAGCCTTGGAGTAATAGATCAGATAAAAGCAAATGCATTCGAGGGATTTGAGATCTTCACAGATACAAACGGAACTGAAACGAACTCAACTATCGAAGAAAAAGTCTATGAAAAAATTGAAGATTTCTATGAAGCTGTAGAAAGATTGTTTGTCCTGTACAGCGATTCTAACTCAACTTCTTGGGATATAAATGCCACTACGTATACTATAGGGGATTGCGAATTCTATTTTGGAGAAACTGAAGAGGGATATTATTTCGGTGACGTCAATGGAACAATGTATTTTATCCAAGACATAAACGGGACACTTCCAAACTCAGCAGATTCCCACCTTAATAAGCTTATGCCTACCTTCGATAAGATACTGGAAGCACTGCAAGACGGAAAGATGGGAAGGGCATTTGGATTATTGAATTCATGCGAAGTCAGAATGATAGCCACAGAAAAACATCTGTGTAAGGTAGAGGAAAGGAACGTGAGAAAAGAGGAAAAGGAACTGGAACTACAGACGCGAAAAGAAGAGAGAGAAAGAGAGAAGGAAGAGAAAGCTAAAGATAAAGAAGACAAAGGGAAAGGTAAGGACAACAACAAAGGCAAGGGAAAAGGTAAGTGATAGAATGGACTCCAATGAAAAAATTCTGGTGATCTGCGATGACGCAGATCTATCAGGTCTTTATAGAGAGATGCTAGAAACCTATGGATTAACCTTTATAGATACTGCGAGAACCATTTCAGAATCGGAGAAATTTTTGAGAAATAACATATATAATACTGTGATCCTAGATTGTAGAAATCAAAATGGTGAACTAAGAGATTTGAAAAGAATTATTGATGACAATACAAAACTTCTGTGCGTAGAGAGTAGTTTTGAAGATCCCGATCTATCGTTCCTGGAAAATGCAACTTTTATCCCAAAGCCATTTAGTATAGATAGTTTTATGGGTGAATTAGTTACCAGATGAAGCTTTAGAGAGAAGGTGATAAATATGAATGGAGAAAAAAAGGTATATGCGCTGTTGATCTTGATGATAACAATGACAATCATAATAAGCGCAGCAGCATTTGTGGCTGCATCATAAGTACATTGAGGTCTACATCTTAATAAGAAGCAAACGGGGTGTGGTATAGCTATACTGTATAAAGATATTTCCTTTTTAATTTGTTTTGATAAAAAGTGAATTTCTAATATAGAAATATGGGTATATAATCAACTTTTAAAGCAAAGTAATTTATATGGTAAAGACTATACTGTATAACAAAGTTTATAAAACCAGATAACGAAATATGAAAAACCGAAGCATAGAATATTAGTGAATGAGAAAAGATCATAATTATGATGGTAGGTGATCGTATGAAAACTAAAAAGGCTTTAGTTGAAGAGATGATAAGCCAGAAGAAGGCAGGTATCACTCTTAAGAATGAGATAGGAACAACTAAATACATAATTCATGCTGAGATGTCAGCTAATGGAATGGTAGAGCGACCTGATGTTGTTGGAGCCATATTTGGTCAGACCGAAGGTCTTTTGGGAGAAGAATTGGATTTGAGAGAGCTTCAAAAAACTGGGAGAATAGGAAGAATAAAAGTAGGTGTAAATCCCCAAAAGGGCAAGACACCCGGAACTATAACAATTCCATCAAGTCTCGATATGGTAGAGACAGCGATTCTTGGAGCATCTCTAGAAACAATAGATAGAATAGGTCCGTGCGAAGCCAAGATCAATGTTTTGAAGATAGAGGATGTCAGATCCACAAAAAGAACATACGTCGTGGATAGAGCCAAAGAGATCCTCCAGAGGATAATGGAGGAACAACTCCCAGAAACCGCAGAGATAACTGAAGAGGTCAAAAAGGCGGTGAGAGTTCAACAAATTGTAAAGTATGGAAAGGATAATCTTCCCTCTGGTCCAAATGTCAAGGAGTCTGATGCGGTAATCGTAGTTGAAGGGAGAGCAGATGTTCTTAACTTGTTGAGAAACGGGATTAAAAATGCAATTGCAGTAGAGGGGACCTCAACACCTGAAACGATCATAGAATTGAGCAGGCAAAAAACTGTTACAGTTTTTGTAGACGGTGATAGAGGAGGAGAACTCATCCTCCGAGAGTTAATAGAAGTTGCAGATGTGGACTATATGACAAGAGCTCCGCCAGGGAAAGAGGTAGAAGAGCTTTCTAAGAAAGAGATAATCACAGCCCTGAGAAATAAAGTACCGTTAGAACAGGTTATAACTGAGATGGCTGATGTAGTTAAAAAAGAAGAAAAACAGGAGGAGGTCTCTGAACTCAACGAGTTTGGTGATTTTATAAAAAAACTACCGGGAACATTAGATGCGTATCTGCTGGACGAAAGTAAAAAAGAGATTGCCAAGGTTTCTGTCAGGGACTTGATAGATACTGTAAAAAATAGCGAGAATATTCACACAATTGTATTTGATGGTGTTGTCACGCAAAGACTTGTCGATGTAGCAAGTGATAAGAATGTAAAGAGGGTAATAGGTGTTAAAGTAGGAAATATAAACAAAAAACCCTTAGAAATGGAAATAATGGCATTTAAATAATTTCTATTTTAATTTTTTTATTCTTTCTTTTTTATAATCTTTTAAAAGCTTGTTTAACCATCGTTCTTTTTTTTCTGCAGCTTTTATTTTCGCTTTTGTTTTCCATTCAAAGCATGCATCTTGGAACTCTTTCTTATCAACTATACCAAAATTTTCAACTATCTTTGTATTCAGGTTGAGGATGGGTATATCCTCATTTTCGAAAACATCTTTCGCATTATGGGACATCCTTCCAGGATCTTCCACTATTAAAGCCTTTATCTGCTTCTCTACAAGCAGTTCAGCAGTACTTCCTCCACCGCCGCTCGGATCCTTTATATATATGATATCTCCTCTCTTGATTTTAAACTTAGTATCAAGGTTTCTTATCTCTTCTTTTGTAAAATAATCCAATATTTTCACAGTATATGCTTCTTCTGATAACTCCAAAGTTCTTATCCCTTTCAAATCTCTGATAACTTGCTGAAATTCTAAAATTTTTTCTTCCTTTGATTTTATCTCTTCTTCCAGCGCTTTTATAGCCCTCTTTTTTTGCTGAATTATATCGGATCTTCTTGTTTCAATATCGACCTCATTAAATATCTTTTTATTTTTTCTTTTCAATGTCTCATTTTCTTTTTCTATGAGTTTTATTTTTTCCAAAAGCTCTTTATTGTACTCCTTTATTCTTTCAAGAGCTATCTTTTCTGGAGTTTCAACTTTTTTTTGTATTTCTTTTTTTACAATCTTTTTTTCTTCAGGCTCCTCTTTTTTTGTTAGGATGTTCAGTGCATTTTTTACTGTAAAATCTCTCAAAACTAGTATTTTAACAGCACTGCTCAGGTTTTTTGCTCCAAGATCTTCAAGTCTTGCGTCTATATTCTCAAACTTCGTTTTGTAATGATCATAAGCTTTGAGAGCAGATGCAAGTGCATCCCTCTCATGAGCATTGTTAACAGAGTATTCCTTCGTGATCTCGTTCTTCTCTTTTATGGAAAGAGACGCCGCTGGTGCAAACGTTTTACACTGGAAGGAACTTGAAACTTTTTCCACTGTCTGATGTACATTACTCACATCCGTAGCTATTATGATCGGAGTTCCAAATTTTGAGAGATGTCCCACTATATTATCCACTGAAAAATTTTTAGAACTGGAAATATTCAGTATATCTCTCTTTAAATCCAAGATTGCTATTCCGACTGTTGTACCGGGATCTATACCTACTATGAGATTCTTCACCATTAACTTTTTATTTTCTGTATTTATATCTTTTATGATGTTTTACGCTGTTTTTGTCCAGCCGGAATCACCGGGAAATATAGGGAGCCTGACAAGGATTATGAAAAACTTTGGTATAGAAAAGCTTGTCTTAGTCGATCCCTGCGAGATAACTGAAGAAACGTATAAATTTGCTGTGCATGCGAAAGATATAGTGGATTCGGCAATAGTAGTCAAGACATTTGAAGAAGCTTTGAATTTATTAGATTTTTCAATAGGCACCACAAGTGTTTACGGCGGAAAACACAGTGTGCATAGGATAAGTGTTACCCCCGAAGAAATTGTAAAGAATATGAGTAAAGAGGGAAAGATAGGAATTGTAATAGGGAGAGAGAGCAGTGGACTAACAAATGAAGAGCTTCTCTGCTGCGATCTCCTAGTTACAATCCCCACTTCAAAAGAATATCCAGTTTTAAATGCCGCTTTGGCGGCGGGGATAATTTTTTATGAGATATATAAAACCGAAAAAAAATCCGCAAAAAAACTTAGTAAATTAGAAAAAGATCTTCTGGTAGAAGATTACAACAAAATAGTAGACATTGTTGAAAAAAGAGATTACAAAAATCGAATTGCCAAACTTATATTCAATAGAGTAATAAGCAGAAGCTTTATAACATCAAGAGAAAGTCATACTCTGAAAGGTATCTTCAGAAACGTTTTAAAGAGATTAGATTGAAAAATACTCTGAAATTTCTCCTTTTAGATTTTTGTAAGTTACATCTGCAAAATATTTTGCATTGGCCCCTAAACTTTGGTATCTTTTTACTTCCGCAGACTCTTCCTCGTATATTTCAGCAAAATCTAGATCTATATCCTGCATTATAGAATATACAAGAGTCCATGCTCTTGGAACAGTTTCAATATTGTAACCTCCGCCTCCCAGTGCTATCCACCTCTTCGATATATCTTTCATTTCCCTGATTACATCTCCATATCCTTTCAGAGTTAAGCACAGACTTGATAGAGGATCAAGATAATGGGTATCTATTCCTAACTGTGTGACAATAATTTCTGGATCAAAATCTTCTGTAATCGGAAGAACTATTTTCTTGAACATATCAAGATAGATATCGTCTGTCGTGAAAGGAGCTAAAGGGATATTTATCGTAGTTCCCCTCCCATCTTTTATACCTATCTCACTTGTATCCCCAGTCCCCGGAAAAAGAAACTTTCCAGATTCATGCATCGAGATAAACAAAACCCTTGGATCACCGTAAAAAGCTTCCTGGACACCATCCCCGTGATGCACATCTATATCTATATACGCAACTCTTCTATATTTTTCAAGAAGTTTTTTTATTAAAATAACACAGTCATTGAAAACGCAGAACCCGGAGGCTTTATTTCTTTTTGCGTGGTGCAAGCCCCCGGATACGTTAAAAGCTCGAGAATACCCACTGCACTGTACAGAAGCACCCACATAGTATAGCGAAGATTCAAAAATATTCTCAAAGATTGGATTGTCAGGCGTTCCAAATCCGTACATCTCTAAGTTTTCCCCTGTCTTTACAGCTTCTATGTAGCCTTTCGAATGCGCTAAATACAGATCATCTTCAGAGACGGGTTTCGCTTCAACATAAAAATCCAGAATATTATATTTTTTGATCATATCATAAGTTTTTTTAAGCCTTACAGGATTTAATGGATGATTCTCTCCGAGATCATATTTCATGAAATTTTCTGTGTACAGAAAAGCAGTTTTCAAGTTTACACCTTTAAAAGTTCATCTATATCATCCTGATCTTTTATTTTAAGATCTATCCCCTCTTCTATACATTTTTTTTCCAGCTCTTCAATGAACACACCTTTTCCTTTTACTTTTTTTGTCTCTCCACTTACTGTGATATGAGTCGTGGAAACACCACATGTCGGCGAGCCCTCTATCCCCACAAAACCTAGAATCTGATACTTGCTTTCAGAGTATATCTCATAGAGCCCGATTAAATAATCTATAATATCCCTGCAACACTTTCTGTACTCCGGGGTGTCGTAAAACTCTTTATTCATGGGTGGTCTATTTACTCCGTACATAAGCTCCGGGCATGGCGCCTGGATAATTCCAACATCGTTTTGGAGTATCTTCTCAACTATTCCTTCATAATAAGCTTTATGCTTTGCTGATGTCAATGCTTTCGAGTTTGCATTTATCAAACAGTGGGAAACAAAAATAACTTTTCTGCTTCTTTTCATTTTCACACCTAATATATAGTTACCTTATCTATACCCTCGAGTTCAAGTATCTCTGACAGTAACTCTCCGGGTATCTTTTTCTCTGTAATTATCGTCAGTTTAGGCTCTGGATATAAATATGGATCGTCTGCCAGTACCTGCCTTATACTTATCCCTTCCTTTGAGATTATAGAGGATATCCTGGCAACGATGCCAGGTTTTCTTGCCGTTGCATAGATCTCTACTATCCCGAACCTCATCTTCTTTGCCAGTTCGTTGTAAAAACTGATAGAATTCAAATTCTTAAATATCTCAGATAACTCTTTGTGTTTCAAGATCATTTTTACAGTATCTTTTACAACACGTCTATCTACATTAAGAGCTTTTGCAATACTCGTATAGGGTATTTCTATATCGTTGCAGTATATCTTTTCATCCTCCTTAACTTTCAAACCATATTTGAGCAGAAGAGATGCTATCTCCTTTCTCATAGGATAGCTATCAAAGTAGTGTCCTATTTCTTTCCACATGATCCTTATCTATCGTTTTCTCTTTTATGGTTTTCTCTATCATTTCACAATCTCTTATCTTTAAGAAGTCTTGAATATTCCTCATTTATCTTTTCTAATTTAGATTCAAAATATTTTCTCTCTTCTTCGTTTTTGGCTAAATCCGGATGATATTTTTTTACAAGTTTTCTGTATTCCTTTTTTATCTCTTTTATTGATTTCCTATGAAAAATCTCCATTTTAGGAATGTTTATAGAGATATATCTCGTTATTCTGTCAGAATACTTCTGGAACTTGTACGTATAGGTAAAATCTGCATTCAGTTCAAA
>DAOVEQ010000035.1 GCA_030668905.1 Thermococci archaeon | reverse complement strand
TATGTCCTTTAACAAGTCATATTCCTCTGGGAGGATTATCTGGAATAATGGATCGTTTTTATAATAAATCTTTTTTATCTTCAGTATTTTCTCTTCTTCTGCTATCCCTTCCATAATAACTTCCGCATATCCTGGAACTCTGATGCCATTTAGATTATAATCATATACCTCCTCTTTTAAGGTTAAATACCTCAGGGAAGAAGCGATCTTCAGAGAACACCCTGCAACAGAAGGAAGAAGTATGGAAGGACACAATCCAATGGCAATATCTATCCTCTTTTCATTCGTGAAAGAGAGTTTCAATCTCTTTTTATCAATGATCTTGAAATTACTGAAAAACATTCTTTCCTTGGAGACAGCAACTCCCGAAGATATCCCTGCCATATTTCTCAGATCGAAATTCTTGATGACATTTTCTAAAAAGGGAGGATTTTTTACCTCTTCACACTCTATCGGATTCTCCATAGCTTTTGAAAGCATTTTGGGAATCTCTTTTTCATTTATTTTCATTGCTCTGGCAATCCTTTCTCTCGTGCCCCATATGTTTGCTACGACTCTAAACCCTTTTACATTCTCAAAAAGAATCACATTTTTTGATTTTAGATACTTTTTAATATCTCCAAAAAATTTTATCTTTACTGTTTCATCTTCAAAGAACCTCAAATAACTTGAGAGCATGATCCCAATCGAAAGCAAGATACTAAAATCTTTCGTTAAAACGCAACCCTTTTAAATAATTATCACATATGCTGAGATGATATTATGAATAAAGCAATAGAAATTATAGATCTCATAAAAGATTTTGGAAAGATAAGAGCAGTCAATGGAACTTCGTTTGATGTGTCAGAAGGAGAGATATTCGGATTGATAGGACCAAACGGAGCTGGGAAAACAACTATTTTAAGAGTAATCTCAACATTGTTGCAGATAACTTCCGGAGAAGTAAAAGTTTTTGATTATGATGTTACAAAAGATGCTTCAGACGTCAGGAAACTGATAAGTTACCTCCCCGAAGACGCAGGAGCTTACAAAAATCTTACGGGTAAAGGCTACTTAACATTTATCGCAAAATTTTTCGGTAACGGAAAAAAGGTCAGCGAAATAGTAGAAAAGGGAGTGAAGATAGCGTCTCTTGAGGAGAGAATCAACGATAAGGTTGATACATACAGCAAAGGAATGATGAGGCGTCTTTTAGTTGGGCGAGCTCTCATGATCGATCCGAAACTCGCCATACTGGACGAGCCTACCTCCGGACTGGACGTGATAAACGCCCAGGAGGTGAGGCATATAATTAAAGATTCGACAAAAAGAGGAACTACAGTATTATTGTCCTCGCACAACATGTTAGAAGTTGAGTTTTTATGCGATACCATCTCTCTGATAAATGAGGGGAAGATAGTTGAAGAAGGAAAACCCCAAGAGTTAAAGAAAAAATATAACGCCACCAACATTGAAGAGGTATTTACCGGGGTGGTACAATGAGCGATCTGACGAACATAATAATCAAAGAGATGAAAGAGCTACTTACTCCCTCCACAATCATTCCTATAATTGTCATGGCTTTTATATTCGGATCGATGGGAAATATGATGAGCGGCATTGGAGAAGAATTAGAAGAAAAGCCAGTCATAGGTCTCATAAATGAAGATAGCAGTGAACTTTCTACGATTGTCACCGATATTCTCAATGAACATGCAGAGATCATCTACGAAGGAAATAATATAGAGGAAGGTTTAGAAAAAATAAAGGAGGAGAAAGCCACAGCACTTCTTGTAATACCTACAAATTTCAGTGAAAATATATATGCAGATGAACCTGGGGAGATAGAAGTATACTGGATAATGAAAGGCGCAGGGATTATGGACTCAATATCCTCCGGGGTCGTTGATGGATTAATATACTCAATCGAAGAAGAGATATCAAAAGAACTGATAAAAGAAGGTGAATATTCAGATATTGTCCTAAACCCAACTGTAAAAAAAGAGACTACCATTTTTAAAGACAAGGAGTTGAAAGGATTATCTCCAAGTGCTATAAGCGGAATTTTAGTATCGCAATCGGTAATGGTACCTATTATAATGATGATGATCATAATGATGGCTGGGGGTACTGTGATATCATCAATGGGGATGGAAAAGGAAAACAAAACTTTGGAGACATTACTCACGCTTCCAGTAAAGAGAAGCTCTATAGTGCTTGGTAAGATAGCTGGAAGTGCTATCGTTGGACTGCTAATGGCGATCATATACATGCTTGGATTTGGGTATTATATGAGCTCGTTGGGGATGTCGTCGGAGATAGACTTGGCAGCGTTTGGATTGACATTAGGTATGAAGGATTATTTCTTAGTTGGAGTTTCTGTGTTCATAACACTTCTGGCAGCATTATCTTTATGTATGATCCTCGGAACATTTGCTGAAAACTATAAGAGTGCACAGACACTCAACCTTCCAATAGTACTTCTTGCTATTGTTCCCATGTTTTTGACGATAATGAAGGATTTCGATACTCTGCCGTTGCTATTAAAAATCGTCGTATTTGCAATACCTTTTTCCCATCCGATGATGGCTATGAAGTCTCTCATGTTCGATAATTATCTACTTGTTTTAAGTGGTATTGTTTACGTAGTGATCTTTTCAGCAGCAATGATGTGGATTATTGTAAAGATATTCAGTACCGAAAGGGTATTGACAGCAAAGATTTCTTTAAAGATACCAAAATTCAAAAGAAGATAGTATGATCGTTATTAAAGCAAGGGGGCATCCTAATATAAAAGCGACACACAAAACAACAATAGAGATAACTAAAGACAGTTATCTAACAGGCGAGGGAGACTGCATTCTCGGGATCAGTGCAGATAAATGTCTAAAAGATATGAAGGCATTTCTGGATCAGAACAAAAAAAGGGAGATACAAGTAGATCTCATGGTGGAGAAACTTGTTGAAAACATAAAAGGTTATCTTGACCCCAGATTAACTTTTTTGGATGAAAAAGATATCGTGATAAGGAAAAGTTCGTATATATGCAACAGAACATTAATGATACATGCGAGCAAATCTGCCGCTGAAATAAATAGAAAAATAATACGGAAATTAAGAGAGAGAAAGGAGATGACCCTAAGAATTTCTGTAATCTAACTTTTATTCATTTTTCTCTGTAAATTCTTATGTTGGCAGGCGTTACTAAGATTCTCGAATCTCCTATACCTACTATGTCGCCTCCAATACCTTTGCAAATGCCCTTAAGCTGCTCTATGAGCCTTCTAAGTTCCCCTGGGTCTCTTTCAGCTATGGGAGTCACGTTTCCAAGAACTATGTTTCCATCATTTAATTCTTTCGTGATTTTTTGGATATCCGACTCATTTCTGATTGTCATGGGCTTTACGTATGTGATACCAAACTCCAAGAAATCTTTGCTTGAGAGGATATCTTCCTCATATTCTATGCCTTCTATCCCTCTTAAATCCGTTGTTTTCGTTTCTTTCTCTTCTTTCTTTTCTACTTTTTTTAGTTTTCTATCACCAAAAATTTCACTTAACCTTGGCATGATATTACCTCCTCTGATAGATTATCACTGAAACTAAAAATATAATAACTATATAAAAAATTATATTTGTTTTTGAAAAGACACCTCCTGTACCTCCACTGAAGATAGGTTTTCCTGGTGACTCCGGAGGCGGCGTTTTTCCTTCCTGTATACTTTTTGCTGCTTCTTCACATATATCTGCCATGAGACAGTAGTTGGCTTTGTCATAATACTCCTCAGCTTTAAGGTAATATTCTCTCGCTTTTGTTCCATCTCCTGAAAAATAATAATGCTGTGCAAGCTCAAAATTCTCATTTCCCTGAATCTCAAATATCTTTCTCTCAATCTTTAAAGCCATATTAACATTTCCTGATTGTTCATACATATTCTTTGCATTTATATAAAACTCTTTCGCTTTGGAATAATTACAGCTTTCAAAATGCTCCTGTGCTTTGGCATAAAGAGAATAAGCCTCATTTCTAACTTCTATAGTAACTTCTTCTTCGATAAAAAATTCTTTGTTATATCTATCGTGGTATTTTGCCTGGATTGAGATCGTATAGATACCCACACCTATTTCATTGAGGTATATCCTGTACTTTCCCGAGAGTTCCTGTCCTCCAACGAGTTCATTTATACTCTCAGGAGTTTCACTTTCGTAATCAAAATAGAGATCATCTGAAAATATTGAAAGAGAGATAGTGTACACAGAGATCGTGCCTGCATTCTTTAACTTAAAAGGCACGTCCAGAACTGTAGTGATTATACCACAATCTTCTGCCTGGATTAAAAACGATTTGATATCTAATGTCAATAAAATAGATGGTGTTGTTCTGAATATATCCACATACGCATAGAGGGGAGGATCTGATACGAATGGTACACATCCCTCCTCGCATCTTCCCTCCAACACATCTAAAACTACGGGAATCTCGAGCTTCATGGCAGGTATCGATGCAGTAGTTTTTATCTTAAGCGTCACTGTCTCCTCGTCATTTACCTCCATGAGATGGGGAAGTTTCTGTTCCCCCACAATAATATCTATGTATTGGAGTACGTCTTCAGGGATCATGAGAGTATCGATATAAACTTTGCCATCATACATTCTTGTTCCTATCGTATTCTTGACTGTAATTATAATCTTTATCTCCTGACCCGGTAAAGCGGTAGGAGGGGCATTTATTGTCATCAAAGGGGGCTTAGGAAGCCCCTGTACCTGAGCTTCATACATCACGGCTGAGTTTGATAAGATGATAATCAGGAAAATTATCAAATATTTTTTATTCATACAGAGTTTAGTGTTCCAGAAAGTATATAAATTTTTTGGATGATGCACCAAGTAACATTTTTATTCTCTGGAAACTTACTACGCATATGCACGAAAAAAAAGTATATTTTATCCAGCCTGCGATAACATACCACTCCAGGACAGAAAGATTTTGCCTGAACTTAATAAAATCCGAGCTTGGAGAGGATATAGATATAGCAAATCCAGCAAATTTAAATATGAAACGCATTAAACAGTGGAAAGAAGAGATAAAAGAAATTGATACTGTAGTGGGCCTGGCTCTGGAGAATAAATACACAATAAGTGTATGGACTGTTCTGGAATATGCCGAAAGCTTAAAAAAGCCAATATATACTATAAAAGTTGGAGAAACTACATTCAAATGGGATGAAGGAATACTGAAAGATGTGGAAAAGCTCTCTCTGGAAGAAACAAGAAAATTTACAAGAAAGATTACGTTAGGAGACGGAAAACATATGTTGAAAGGTTTGATCTTTGGAAAAAAAAGCAAATATTAAGGAATCCTTATGATCGCGATAATTATTTTTATTTCCACCTTGATACTAACATATCTTACTGCAAAATATATGAAATCTATTGGAAGAATAGGAAAAGATCTGCACAAGCCTTACGATGTATATCTGCCTGAATCATGCGGGATCGCTTTTATAATTCCTTATATGGTTTTTTTATTGTATGTACGTGAGTTTTATTTTTTCATAACTCTCGGTTTAATAGGTCTGACAGGACTTTATGATGACTTTAAGGGTATCTCTCATAGGAACAAAGTTATTCTATGCTTTCTGGCCGGGATACCTCTGATTTTTTCTGTAGAAAATAGAGGAATAAATTTCATACTCTTTGAAATCGATTTCTCATATCTTTACTATATTCTGATACCTATAGGAATAACTGCTGCTGCAAACTCTACAAATATTCTCGCCGGATTTAATGGTGAAGCCATTGGAAGCGGGATAATTGCCAGTTCAGCATTAGCGATATCGATAATAGTAATTGGAAAAGATTATTCCATAATAATTCCATTCATAGCATCATTGATAGCTTTTTTGTTTTTCAATAAATATCCCTCAAAGGTTTTTCCCGGAGACGCGGGGACGTTGGGGATAGGATGTGTCATTGCAGGTATAGGAATATTGTATAAAATGGAGTTTATAGCGGCTGTATGTTTATTTCCTCAGATACTGGAGTTTCTCCTGAAACTTAAAGTGAGATTTTCCGGGAAATCTTATGGTCCCACAAAGATAGAGAGTGGAGTTCTCGTTCCTCCGAAATACATCTCTGTCGCCAACTTTCTTACATCCCATTTTCGTCTTGACGAAAAAAAGCTAGTTTTATTTATATGGGCGATTTCAGCGATTTTTGGTGGCATTGCAGTATGTTTATCCTTTTTTTATTAGAGAAAAAACTATTCTGAAATGAAAAAACACTTTATTGCTATAAAACTTAATTTTTTAAACTGAAAAAAAGAAAGGAAAAAAGGATTTCGAAGGAAAATTTTATATATTGCCTATTTGAATTTAAAACATGTGCGGAATAATAGGGATTGTGTCTCAAGAGTACATATCCTCAAAGGAGATAATAAAAGCGTTAAAAAGATTGGAATATAGGGGATATGACTCTGTCGGGTATGCTTTAAACGACGGTACGATAGAAAAGGATACTGGCCATATATCAATCTTCTTAGAAAAAATGAAAGACAAAAAATTCAAAACGGGGATTGCACACACGAGATGGGCTACCCATGGCGGGGTGAGTAAAGAAAATGCACATCCTCATCCAGACTGTTCTGGCAATCTCATGATAGTCCATAACGGCATCATAGAAAATTATCTTGATATAAAAGATAAACTCCTAAAAAAAGGACATGTATTCAGATCGGAGACAGATTCTGAGGTTATCGCTCATTACTTTGAGGAGAAATTAAAGAATACAGATATAAAAAAGGCTATTTCAGACTTCATGAAAGAAATAAAAGGAACATTTGCTGTTTTAATGATTAAAAAGGGAGAGAATAAAATCTATGTATTTAAAAGAGACTCTCCTTTAGTTTTGGGCATAGGTGAAAAAGAATTCTATCTCTCCTCCGATATCTACGGATTCTCCGATAAAACAAATAAAGCCATATTTTTCAATGACGATGAGTTCGCGATTATAGAAGAAGATTATAAGTTTTATGACAGGGATGGAAATATAATAGAAAAAGAAGTTAAAGAGTTTGAATGGGGATTTTTTGAAGGAGAAAAAGAAGAATATGAGCATTACATGATAAAGGAGATAAAAGAAGAAGGAAAAGCTGTCAGAAGGATAATTAACTCATTGAATAACGAACAGCACAAAAAAATTCTAAAATTGAATGAAATGATCAAAAATGCAAAGAAGGTCTGCTTTGTGGCTTCAGGAACAAGCTATTTTGCAAGCCTTCTCGGAGTTTATTTTTTAAACAGGGTAAATATAGAATCCCAGGCGATTATAGCCTCAGAGTTCAAACATTTTATCAAAATAGATGAAAAAACACTTGTGATAGCTATCTCGCAGTCTGGAGAGACTATGGACGTCCTCAAGGCACTGAAATTTGCGAAAGAGAAAAAAGCAAAGATAGCATCCATAGTTAACGTTCCTTACTCAAGTGTTCAAAGGATCTCCGATCTTTCTTTAGAAATATTGGCAGGGCAGGAAATATGCGTTGCCGCTACAAAAACGTTCATAAATCAAATTTCCCTCCTTCTCTATTTAGCAAACTTTAATGGTCTGAACGTAAATCTTGGCACGCTCCATGTAAGAATACAGGAAACAATAGATAACAACGAAAATAAAGTGGAAGCTCTCGCAAAAACTCTGTACAAAAAGAGAGATATTTACGTCCTCGGCAGAGGATTCACGTATCCAATAGCGAGAGAGATCGCTTTAAAACTCAAGGAGATACCATATATACATGCAGAGGGAATGATGGGAGGAGAACTAAAGCATGGAACATTGGCGTTAATAGAAGATGGCACACCCGTGATCTCGCTGATATCGTATAATGATCATGAGATGATCTCCAACACAAAGGAAGTTGAAGCGAGAGGAGCGAGAGTGATAAAGATCTCCAATAAGAAAGAGACAAAACCTGATTTCTATCTAAGAACATCGAAAGATGAAAAGTTTGCCATCACTGCCACGATCATCGGTCAGTTAC
>DAOVEQ010000066.1 GCA_030668905.1 Thermococci archaeon | reverse complement strand
ATTGGTGAAGAGGAAGAGTATGTAAGTAAAACTCCATTTTCATCCAAAACTTTGTACAATTTCTTAAAAAAAATTAAAGAATAGGGTTTCCAGTTCCTTTTTGGAGAGTACGCATCATGAAAAATGACATCATAATTATTTTCATATCTAAAATTCAATGCGTCTTCTACAAAGAGACGTATATTTTTTGGTGTCTCATAGACTCTGTTCTTTATAAATCCTATATCATGAAGTGAGGATTCGATCGCAGCTTTTATTATTTTATGAGCTTCACATACTTCGGGGATCAATAACCCTAATGCAAGTATTTCTGGATTCTTTTCGATCATATCTATCTTTAATCCCGGATTGAACTCCAGGGCGGCAGCAGCGTTGTATCCGAATCCAGAGAAAAGATCCAAGAGATATTTCCTTTTCTGAATTTCTGAAGGTATGCAAAATTTGTGGACACTTTCGTCATAAGCCCCTGTAAGAGAATGCATCTTTTCCTGAAAAAGAGGATCGTTATAAGTATACGTTGAATCTCCTGTTTTTATAAGATACTTTTTAATTTTTTTAAAAAACTCTTTCCTTTCTTCTATATTTCTTTTCCTTGAAAAAAATTCTTTAATCAAAGTTCAATCACCATGAAATCTTCTGCAATTATCGTATCTTTTAAATATTTCCAAGCTTCTTCCTGAATCTCGTCAATGCTATATCTCTGGCTTATATGTGTCAGAACAAGTTTTTTTGCTTTTATTTTAACAGCTGTTTCGCAGGCTTCTTTTACTGTAGAATGGTATGTGTCATTCCTGTCCTGATCATTTAAAAAGGTGCCGTCGTGAATTAAGAGATCACATTCTTCAAAAGGTATATCTACCGGGAGAGTGTCACCTGTATAAACAATCGATTTTCCTATCTTTTTCGGATCTGTTACTTCCTCTAGTCTTATTTTTCTACCGTCAAGATAGATTTTTCCATTTTTTTCTAACTCTGCAAACATTTTTCCTTTTATTCCAAGTTTTTTTGCCTTTTCTTCCATGAAACTTCCTCTCCTGTCTTTTTCTTTAAATACATATCCTAAGGAAGGAACACCATGATTAGTTTCAAAGGACTGGACATAAAATTCTTTAAAGTCAATAATATCTTTATCTTTCAGCTCTTTTATAATTACATCAAAAGTTATTCCAAAATATCCTGATTTAAAAAAATTTTTGAGAAAATAAACTGTTTTTTTTGGACCATATATGTCTAAAGGCTCTTTTCTTTCGTTTAACGACATAGTCATTAATAATCCTGGGACTCCTAAGATATGATCCCCGTGAAAATGGGTTAAAAACATTGAAGATATCTTAGAAGGCTTTATTATAGAAAGCATCTGCCTCTGTGCATTTTCTCCACAGTCAAACAAAACTACATTGCCTTTATACTGTAACGCTATGGAGGAAAGCCCTCTTTCCTTTGTAGGTTTAGATGCTGCAGTTCCTAAAAAAATAACTTTCATGAGATTAATTTATCTTCTCTACTAAAAAATATTGCGATCGTTTTCGAAAGTTTAAAAAAGATTTAAGAAAAATAGATAATAATGAATAAAAAAGCTTTGATGAATATAACGGATGCCATAATTCTAGTGATGTTGGGAGTCTTTTTAGTGAGTTTTGTCTACGCATCTATGAGCGAGTTGGAGGATAAAGTAAATACAAGAAATACGAAGGCACAAATGGGGGAGATAGGAGAGTACGTTGTTAAGGGAATAACGGAAACGTATCTGTCAGGAAAAAATATAGATGCTCTACATGTAAAAATTGTAAAGGAATTGCAGATTCCTAAGGAAATAAATGGATATTTATATAAGATCAAACTCACAAAAGAATATGTAGAAGTCTACAGCCCCAAATTGGATTATTCGATCAGAAGTTATCTTAATATAGATGAGGACATAATAGCAGGAAAGGATATATGGGCTGGAGAAATAAAGGTAGTTTATCTTAAAGAAGATGAAACAGAAAGAATAGAGTTGATCTAATGTTTAAAAAGAAAATAAAAATTCCGGAAAAAAAATATCCCGATCCTATTGATATAAGAAGTATAGATGCTGTAAGATTAAATGATCCTCACCTTTCTGATGAAATTCTGGAAACGCATATTACAAAATTGAATATGATGTACCCCATGGATTACCCTTATGCTTTTGTTAACATATTTTTCGATCCCGAGGAAAAATCACTGCTTTACAGAGTCCTGGAGCCCGGTTTGGTGATCAGGGAAGAAATGATCTTAGGTGAGATCGTGAGTGTTTTGGAAGACACACTGGCCATAGATTTTTCCATGTACGATGAAAGTAAGCTCAAAACTTTTGTAAGAAACGAAATAGAAAAGATAATCAAAAAATACAAGGTAAAGATAAATCCCAGTTCAAAAGAAAGAATAATTTACTATATTCTTAGAGATTTTGTAGGATATGGGAAGATAAATCCCATTACAAAAGATCCAAATATCGAAGATATAAGTTGCGATGGACCTGGAATTCCAATATACGTGTATCATAGGTTTTATGGATCAATGAGAACGAATGTAATCTTCAAAACGCACGAAGAACTGGATTCATTCATAATCAAAATGGCACAGAGATGCGGCAGGCATCTTTCAGTGGCAGAGCCTCTCTTAGACGGTGCATTACCTAACGGGAGTAGAGTCCAGCTTACACTCGGAAAAGAGGTTACTATGAGAGGGTCTACTTTCACGATCAGAAAGTTCAGAGAAGACCCTTTCACTCCTGTGGATCTGTTTAAATTTGGTACTTTTTCGATTGAAATGTTAGCCTATGTCTGGTATATAATGGAACACGAATCTTCTATACTCATCGCTGGAGGCACAGCTTCTGGGAAGACTACTACCCTCAATGCTCTATCACTATTCATCAAACCTGAGTTGAAGATAATTACGATTGAAGACACACCAGAATTAAATTTGCCGCATGAAAACTGGATCCCCTCTGTAACAAGGACAGGTTTTGGGCCTATGATAGGAGAAAAAAAGCTTGGGGAGATAGATATGTTTGAGCTTTTGAAATCGGCACTGAGGCAGAGACCTGAATACATTATTGTAGGTGAAGTAAGAGGTGAAGAAGCTTATACTTTATTCCAGGCAGTTGCTACGGGACATGCTGCAATGGGCACAATTCATGCAGACTCTCCACAGGGTGTTATTCACAGATTGGAATCTGATCCTATAAATGTACCCAGAATCCTGATAAAGAATATAGACTGCATTCTCCTTGAACAGAGAGCCAAAGTTAAGGGTAAGCTTGTGAGAAGAATAAGCCAGATAGTGGAGATTATAGATCTAGATCCAACAACAAATGAGGTGATTACGAATACGCTTTATGAATGGAATCCCTTTAAAGACACATTTGAATTTACGGGGAGAAGTTATCTTCTTGAAAAAATGAGTGAAAAAATTGGAGTTTCTCTTGATGATATAAAAAAGGAGATAAAAAACAGAGAAAAAGTCTTAAGATGGATGATAGACAACAATATAAGATTCTACGAAGATGTGGCAGATGTAATTGCATCTTATTATAAAGATCCGCAGTCAGTTCTGGAAAAGATTGGAGGATCTTAATGTACGGATTCGCGTTCATGCTTTTTGGCGGCATTGTAAAGAAACTCTTCAAAGATAGTTTTAAAGGACTCAAAAAAACTATTAAAAGAGCAAATATGAAGATAAGCATCTATGAATATATCAGCATGATTCTATTTACGCTTTTTCTAATAACAATATTTTTTCTGGGAATCTTTTTTGCTCTCTACTATTATTTTCGTTTAAATGTACTTTTTTTGATTATTCTTCCCATAATACTCCTGATAACACTTATAATACTTTATCTGTATCCTGGATTCGTAACATCGAACAGAAGAAGAGACATAGAATCAAAACTGGCATATTCTATCACTTATATGACAGCCATGGCAGAGGCAGGGGTAGCTCCTATAACAATATTTGAAAATATAGCAAAATCACCATTATATGGCGAGATAACAGAAGAAGCGAAGAATATAGTTATCGAATCAAAGGTATTTGGGAGGGACATAGTTACCGTGCTTGCAGATTACTCCTTTATTACTCCTTCTAAAAAGTTTGGTGATCTTCTCCAGGGCATTGTTGCCACCATCCGTTCTGGCGGAGATTTAAACGTATATCTCAGGAATAAAGCTGATGGAATCATGTTCGATTACAGGGAGACAAGAAAAGAGTTTACGGATACACTGGGGATATACTCAGAGATCTTTATATCTTTTATTTTTCTGATTCTCCTTTTAATAGTCACTATAAGTATATTCAAATTATTCTCTACCCAAAAAATAGGTCCTTTCACGTTTGATGATGTCCTCAACATTCTTACATATATTGTAGTCCCGGGGTTTTCTATACTGTTTATCTTGCTTTTGGATGCTATATATCCGGAGGAATAAGATGGAGAAAAAAGAACTGAAAGAAAGTTTCTGGAACCTCAGAAATATAGGGTTGATAGTTATACCTTTAATGATTACGATCTCTCTACTTTTTTATTCTACGCTGTTCTATTTCAATACAGAATCTTATGATGACTTTATCTTATTCTCGTTTTTAATAGGAGCTCTTCCCTATACTACCTACAGATACTTTGAATTCAGAAAGATAAAGAGATGTGAAGAGATATTCCCGGATTTTTTGGCGGACGTATCTTCATCTGTAGACTCTGGGATGAGTATACCACAGGCTGTTGCCATATGTTCCAAAAGGGATTACGGTATCCTCACAGATGAAGTAAGAAAAATTCACAGGCTCATAACATGGGGGATTCCTTTTGAAGAAGTTTTAAGAAGATTTGCATTTTTTGTAAAGAGTCCTTTTATAGAGAAATTCGTTTATCTCATCATAGAAGCTAACCGTTCTGGAGGAGATATAAGAGAAGTCTTAAGCTCAGCTTCCAGAAACTCCAAACAATTAAAAGAGATAGAGAGAGAGCTGAAAGGAAATATTGCACCTTATATGATAATAATGTACATGATTTTCGGCCTTTTCCTTGCCATGACTGTCTTACTTTATCACGCTTTTTTAGTTCCTATGTCAACGATAGAAGGAGGAGGGATGATATATGGAATATCCTTAGAAGGATACAGAATATTATTTTTCAGGCTTTTAATGCTGGAAGGATTTTTTAACGGGCTTATTATGGGAAAAATAATAAATGGCAAGGTCATATCTGGGCTAAAGCATAGCATAGCGATGATAGTTGTTTCATATATCGTATTTTACTTTTTGGGGGTGTAAAATGCAGAAGATAGAGTTTGGAGTCGGATTTTTAATTTTCATGATCTCTTTCTCTTTTGTGATCTACTCTCTACTTTCTTTTGATCATGAAAAAAATGAAAGTTTAGAAGGAGAAGTGCTTTTAGAAACATTTTTAAAAAATAGAGGATCTCCAGAAAACTGGGATTCTTCAGATGTAGAGAAAATAGGTTTAGCTTCGAGTCCAAATATTCTGGATAAAAGAAAGGTAGAAGAGCTTATGAAAATGGAATATAAAGATGTAAAAGAAATCTTGAAGATAAAAGGAAACTTTAGAATAGTTTTAGACAGCGCAAGTTACAAATTTATGTACGGGAAAGAAATACCCCAACAAAAAAGTGTTAAAAAGTTTGAAAGGCCCATAATAATGGATAATGAACTTGGAAAGTTCTATTTATATTACTGGTGATACCATGAATAGAAGAGGATATGCAAGAATTCTGGAATCCGTGCTTGCAGGGATCTTGATGATCAGCTTTCTTACATACACATCAGAAGAGCTCACTCTTGAGAAGTCTGACCTTAAAGAACTTAAAAATCTTGGAGATGACACATTGATCGTTTTGGATTCTCTTCCGTATGAAGAAACGTCTTTCTTGTATTATGCACTGAAAAATGATCCCGATCTCCTTTACGAAAAGATTGGAGAGTGCATTCCAGAAAATGTTGATTATGCCCTGGAAATAAATGACGAGAGATATGGAAGAGAAACTGATAGAGCCTCTGTTACATGCAGATATGTAAAAATAGTAGATGATGAAAGTTTCATATATAAAATAAAGATATATTTGTGGTACAAATGAATAAAAAATCACAGTTTTTTCTAATTGC
>DAOVEQ010000141.1 GCA_030668905.1 Thermococci archaeon | reverse complement strand
AAGAGATTGACCGCATGGAAAAAGAAACAAAAACAAGAGCACATGGAAGAGAATCTTCATACGAAACTGTTCTCTTAACTAACAGTGAAGAGAGATTTCCTGTTATAGTTTCTGCAACTCCATTATTTAAGGAAGGAAAGTTTGTCGGGACAATGGGAGTTTTTGTAGATATAAAAGAGCTCAAAAAAGCGGAGGAAGAGCTACGAGAGAGTGAGGAAAACTATCGGCAACTTATTAAGATCTCACCTGATGCAATTTATGTTCACAGCGACCGTAAACTTGTTTTTGTGAATCCTGCCATGGTGGAAATTCTCGGCGCAGCAAACCCAGAAGAGCTCATTGGAAGACCAATAAGCGATATCATACATCCTGATTATTTGGAAATCATAGAAGAGCGAGATCAAAAGATAGAACAGAAAGGCGAAAGAGTTCCCCTCCTCGAAGAAAAGTTCATACGTCTTGATGGGACTATAATTAATGGGGAGGCGGAGGCAGCCCCATTAATTTATCAGGGCAAGCCAGCGATACAGGTTGTCATCCGTGACATCACAGAGCGCAAACTCCTAGAACAGCAAAGAGAAAAATCAAGAAAGGAAGCAGAGTTCTATGCAGATGTTTTGGGACATGACGTGGGAAACATCAATCAGATTATATCGGGGCATCTTTATCTTCTTGAGAATGCAAAGGACGAAGAAACAAAAAAGAAAAATATAATAGGTATAAAAAAATCCATAATGAAATCTGCTAGATTGGCGGAGAGTATGAAAACATTGAAAATAATAAAAGATACAAAAATAGAAAAATTCGATCTGAATGAATCTATAGAGAGATCGATAGAGAATATCAAAGAATATTCTGATAGAGAAATAAAAGTAAATCTAAATATTGACAAGAAATACTATGTCAGCGCTAACGATTATCTGGATAAAGTATTCTTTAACATCTTTGAAAATGCTGTAGAATATACGTTCCATGATCCTGTGATCATAAAGATAAGAACTGAAGAAAAAGATGGTTTCTGCAATGTACACATATGCGATAATGGTATAGGCATTTCAAAGGAAAAAAGGAAAGATATCCTTGAGAATCTTGAAACATTGTCAAAAAGAACAGGGATGGGATTTTATCTTACAAAGAAAATCCTCGATAGATTCAATGGGAAATTCGAGATAAAGGATGTGAAGAAAGGAACAGAGATAGTTGTCAGTATTCCCGTAATGGTATGAGGAGACTTATAATAGATAATGAGGTAGATATATTGACGCTCTTCGAGGGAAGGTTAGAGTCCCAATAACTTTATATTACGTTATGGAAATTGATCTTTATGGTAAAGATAAACAAGGATGTATGTATGTTGTGCGGCGGATGTGCCAGTGTGTGCCCTTTTAATTGCATTACTGTTACTGAAAGAGAGGTTATAATCGAGAACTGCAAGGAATGCGGAACGTGCATAAAATTCTGCCCTGTGGGGGCGATAGAATGAAGACGGATGTTATAATAGTCGGTGCAGGACCTGCAGGGAGTATGGCTGCGATCAATAGTAAATGTGATACCATTCTTATAGATCAGCGAGCAGAGATAGGAGTACCGAAGCAGTGTGCGGAAGGAGTTTCGGAGAGCCTTTTCGAAAAAATTGGTATAAAACCAAAAAAAGAATGGATATCAAAGGAAATTAAAGCTACATCCCTTATATCCCCTTCAGGAATTGAGATAAAGCTGGATGACAAAAGAGTGAAAAGGGCAAAGTTTGGATTTGTTCTCAACAGAAAAAACTTTGATAAGGGTCTGGCAGAAATAGCTGCAAATACTGGAGCGGAATTGATGCCGAAAACTAGGTTTATAAGAGCAGAAAAAACTAAAAATGGCGTAAAGGTCTATGCTAAAAGATTCAATAAAAAAATAGAGATAGAAGGAAAGATACTTATAGCATGTGATGGGGTGCAGTCAAAAGCTGCCAAATCTTTTGGATTGAACACAACGCTGCCTTTAAGATACATAGAATCCTGTTACCAGTATGAGATGACGAATATAGAAATAGAGCCAGCAGTTGAGCTTTATTTTGGCAGGGTCTATGCCCCCGGAGGGTATTTATGGATATTTCCAAAGAGGGAAAACTCCGCCAATGTGGGGATAGGAATAGTTCCTTCACTCACAGAAAAGAGAGCTAAAGATTATTTGGACAATTTTTTGAAGAGTGAAAGATTAAAAGGTGGAAAAATTGTAGAGATCAACGCGGGAGCTGTTCCTGTTTCAACTCCCCTGGAAAAAACTTATGCTGACAATTTAATGGTCTGCGGCGATGCGGCGAGAATGGTAAATCCTCTTACAGGTGGAGGGATACATACCTCTTGTATCTCCGGATCGATAGCTGGAAGAATTGCCACGGGGGGCATAGAAAAAGAAGATTACTCAGAGAAGTTTTTAAGCGAGTATCAGAAACTATGGAAAAACGAGTTCGGAAAAGAGCTTGAGTATTATGGAAAAGCTCAAGAAGTACTTATCAAGCTTACAGATGCAGAACTGGACAAGATAGCGGAATCTTTACTGGAAATAAAATTAGAAAGTATTTCAACGATGGAAATTCTTAAAGCTATATTAAAGATGAATCCAAAGTTACTGTGGAAATTAAAATCTCTGATCGTATGAAAGAAACAGATATAATAAATTATATAAAAGAATTCGGTATTGAAGATGAAGATGCTACATACATCAAAAATGAGGAGTACCTCTGCTTTACCACAGACGCACTCGTCTTCTCTACAGACGTGCCAAAAGAGATGGATCTGAAAACGGTGGGAAGAAAAAGTGTTCTGATGAATCTTTCAGACCTGGCAGCTATGGGATGCAAACCTATCTTGTTTTTATGTTCTTTAAATCTTCCAAGAAATTTTTCAGATATAAAAAAAGTTATTGACGGTATTCACTCTGCATGTAAAGAGTATAACATAAAATATGCTGGAGGAGATGTAAACGAGGGAGAACTCAGTATTGCAGGGTTTGCAGTGGGGAAATCAAAAAGAATTTTGAGAAGAAATGCTGCCAGGGAAGATGACCTTGTGTGTATTACAGGAGATCTGGGAAGGGTTTACTGTTACTTTAAAGAAGCAAAGAGGGATATCTTTAAAGAGAAGGTCTTTAATCCCGTGCCAAAAATAAAGGAAGGACAGATGTTGAGCAGTTACGCAAATGCGTGTATAGATATCAGCGATGGAGCGTCAAAAGAGTTAAATCTCATCTCGGAACTCAGCAATGTAAAAATAGAGCTTGAGACTCTTCCAATACATCCTTCGGTTTTAGAAATATCGAAGGAAAAAGCTTTTGATTATGCTCTGAATTCTGGAGAAGAATTTGAGCTTATTTTTACAATTCCAAAAAAACATAAAAATGTTATAGAAAAAGTGAATGCTAC
>DAOVEQ010000194.1 GCA_030668905.1 Thermococci archaeon | reverse complement strand
GGGTTCTTGAATGATTATATCAAAAGTGTTTTAAGGATATCGGAACATTATGGTATGGATAAAAAAGAAATTCAGAGTTTCCTGAGTGATATTTATGAAAACTCTAACTAAAAAGATCGCTTTAAAATCATGTTTCAATGTTTTTAAAAATAAAAGCGGATATATTAAATTGATAGATCAAGCCTCAAAATCCACTTTATTTTTCAAAAGGGGAAGATTGAGCTTGGCATTTTACAGAGTGGCTGGCAGCTATGAATACAAGATAGGCAATGAAGCCGTAGAAAATTTAGGGAAGGGAACATTTTTTGATGGCATTGCCTGTTTCACCGGTGAACCTTTCGTTTCTGAGATGGAGGAATATTTTCCAGAAGCATGTGCCGACACAGCAGATAAAATAAAATATCCGAAGGAAGAAGAAATAGATGAGATACTCAAGAATGTAGGAAAAAAGGAGAGTGTCAAAAAAGAATTGGTAAATTTCTTGGAGGATTTTGTTTCTGAACATTCAGATGAGTTAGAATATATAAACAAATCTGAAATAAAAAATAGATTAGATGAGCATTTAAATTCTGCATTTCCAGACCTGAAAATAGACGAGGGGATCTATGATATAATAAACGGGATCTTGGAAAATCTTCCGAAAAGAGATATAAAAAAAGATTTCGAAGATGAACTTTCTGTAGCCATAAAAACAGAAAGTGATATAGATGAAAATATAAAAGAAGAAATGACCTCGATTGTAAGCGATGTGGCTTCAGACTACATTAAAGATATAAAAGAGCCAATAGAATCCAAAAGGCAGATAAAAGAGAAGAGTATAGAGTACTTTTCAGAAGTTATCAGTGATCATTTGAAAGATGCTGAGAAATTATCTCCATTTGAGAGGAGCATCCATTTGAAAGAACTCGTACTCAAAACTCCCGTAGGAGATATGGACGCAAGAATAAAACAGCATCTGGAGATCCTGAAACGGATATTCATAAAAAAGCTTGATCTTATCAAAAGATGTCATCTCTGCGGAAAGCAGATAAAGGATGGTTTTCTGTGTGAAGATTGTAAAGAAGAGTATAGGGAATATAGATCAAGAAATCGGAAATTAAGAGTTATTATAGAAAAAATAGAACGTTTATATATAAGTGAAAAGATCGATGAGGAGGAGTATAAGTATCTTACTAACTCTGCAAAGGAAAAACTCATTCTTCTACAAAAATCAGGAAAAAAATTCACGAGTTTAAAAGAGTATGTGAACTTATGAGGAGAGAATTCTATGATCTTCTTGCAGAAGTCTATGAGGAGAAGTACTCCGACAGTTTGAATAGGAAGATGAGAGATGAGGAGAAAAAACTGCTTCTTAGATATTTAAAACAGGGAAATGTTCTGGATATAGGATGTGGACTTGGATATCACTCAAAATTCTTGCAAAAATATACTTTTAAGGTATACAGCTTAGATATATCAAAAAATATGATTCTTAAGGGCAACGTACAAAATGGTATCGTTGCTGAAGCTGCAAAACTTCCGTTCAAATCGAGTTTTTTTGATAATATCATATCCATCTTCGGAGCTTTAAATCATGCAAATATTGTATTATTCTCAAAGGAACTTGAAAGAGTTTTAAGAGATGAAGGAAGGTTTTTAATCACGGTAGCTAATGCTCTATGCTTTAAAAACGTTTTAAGATTCAGAGCAAAGAAAAAAGGGAAAGTAAAGATTAGAATTAAAGGCAAAACTTACTCTACCAATCTTAGATATTATACTCCAAACGATTTAAAAGAAGTTTTTAGAAACTTCGATATAAAGATAG